>CAIOJO010000254.1 GCA_903858635.1 uncultured Telmatospirillum sp.
GGCACTACGCCATCAACCTCGTCCGCGCCGTCGCCGACAAAAAATCCATCAAGCTCAGGCGAAAGGCCGCCGGCTGGGATGTGCGATACCTCGCCGCGATCCTTGGGCTACCGGCTCGTTAACCTGGATTCGGAGCCCTGAATTCCTCGGCGGGCCCCGCCCTTGCCGAGCGCATGTGACTAGCCTAAATAACTTCCCTGTGAAGGGATGATGGCTAACCTGCCTCCGACCCCCGTCATTCCTATCCTGTTCGGTCCGTGAGGGGGGCTACCCGATGGGATAGAAAGACAACTCACCGCCAATATACTGACTAATGGGGTATTGCAAAGGATGCGAAAGGACATTTTTCTTATATGACGCGGTTTCACAAGACTTCAGTATTCTGACGTGCGCGATTTAGATTGACACCGCACTCACACCATGATTTAGATAGAGAAACCACCCCCCTCACCGACGGACGATCACCAAATGAGCGAAAGCATAGCCGAAAAGATTTCCCGCGACGACATCCTCAGAATGGCTGTCGACGTCGTGGCCGCTTACGTCAGCAAGAATGCGCTGCCGGCAGGTCAGATCCCGGAAGTCATCCACACCGTCTACAGCTCTTTGAGCCAGATCGATACGCATGCCCCGGAAGTAAAGGCCGAGGCGCCGCGTCCGGCCGTGCCGATTAAGAAATCGGTCACGCCCGACTACATCGTCTGCCTTGAGGACGGGAAGAAGTTGAAGATGCTGAAGCGGCATCTGCGGACCACTTACAGCATGACGCCGGACGACTACCGGGCGAAATGGGGCCTGCCTCCGGACTACCCGATGGTCGCCCCGAATTATGCGGCGCAACGCTCCGACTTCGCCAAGAAGATCGGTCTCGGCCGCAAGGCTGTTGAAGGCGTTGCCGAGGAACGGCGCGGTCGCAGACCCCGCGCGAAATAGCCCGCCAAGGCCGCACCTCATAAGGTGCGGCCTGGTCTTCTCGAACGGCCGGCACCGGGCGGGACGTTGTCAGCCGCGCTTATTCGCGCCCAGCCGGTTTGGCGCGCCACGACTTTCCCGCCAGCCATCCCGAACCGGCCGCAGCCACCGTGTCGAACAGCGGCACGTAAGGCTTGATGTCGAGCAGCGGCGTGCCGTCCAGGACATCGATACCCTCGACCAGCAAACGCCGCCCGTCCCGACCGCGGAGCGCCACCACACTCATGCCTATGCCGTTCGGCCGGCACGGATGGCGCGTTGCATAAACGCCGCGCCAGGCATCGTCGAGGAACGGTTGCACCAGAAGCCGCGTCTCGCCTGCACGGTCGAAGGCGTAGAGCAGATGGATGTGGGTAAACAGCTCGACATCCTTGAGACCTTCGGCGAATTCGGGGAACAGCTCGACCTCGCCCTGAACGCCGGCCGCCGCTCCCGGCTGAACCGGACAGCTCTCCTTGCTGCGATGCGGCGAATGAATGATGCCGATTGGCGTCATGACGAAGGTCGGCTCCACCAGGGTGCTCCTCGGGTTAATCTGCTACCGCTTGTCCTTGTTCAAAACATATTGCAGCTTGCGCAGCGCGGCCATCTTCAGCGCGTATTCCCCGGCCGTCGCCGCCCCGACGATCGATATCTCGGTGTTGGTCGGCACATGGATGACGGAAACCTTCACCACATTGCCGTGGCGGTGAAACTCGTAGAGAACCTCGTCGCCCTGGGGCATTTCAACATTCCGTAATTGTGGTAATTGTAGATTGTACAGTTTCCATTAGCCGCATACTTGACTCGCCGCAGCCGACGGTGTTTGCTCGGCCACGGGCCAAGCCCTGGCCGCCCGCCCCCCGCCCTTGTCGTCAAAGGCAACAGGAAAACGATCCATGACCGCCAACAGCCTTCATCCCGAAACCTTGGTCCTGCATGCCGGCTACCGGGCAGACTCCGCCACCGGCGCAGTCGCCGTGCCGATTTATCAAACCACATCCTACCAGTTCAAGGATACGGCGCACGCCGCCAACCTGTTTGCCTTGGCGGAAATGGGCAACATCTACACGCGCATCATGAATCCGACCAATGATGTGCTGGAGCAGCGCCTCGCCGCACTTGAAGGCGGCGCCGCTGGCCTTGCGGTCGCTTCGGGCCAGGCCGCCAGCACCTTCTCGATCCTCAATGTGGCGCAAGCCGGCGACAACTTCGTCAGCTCCACCGATTTGTACGGTGGCACCTGGAACCTGTTCGCCAATACCTTGAAGCAGTTGGGCATCGAGGCGCGCTTCGTCGATCCGGCCGATCCCGAGAACTTTCGCCGCGCCACCGACAGCAAGACGCGGGCCTATTACGCCGAGACCCTGCCCAATCCCAAGCTGCAGGTATTCCCCATCGCCGCGGTGGCGAAGATCGGCAACGAATTGGGCGTGCCGTTGATCGTCGACAACACCGCCGCTCCGGTGATCGCCCGCCCGATCGATCACGGCGCCGCCATCGTCGTCTATTCGACCACCAAATATATCGGCGGCCATGGCACCTCGATCGGCGGCATGATCATCGATTCCGGCAAATTCGACTGGGAAAAGCATGCCGAACGCTTCCCGCTGTTGAACCAGCCCGATCCCAGCTATCACGGCGCCGTCTGGACCCAGGCGGTGAAGCCGCTGGGCCCCATCGCCTATGCCATCCGGGCCCGCGTCATCCTGCTGCGCGACATCGGCGCCGCGGCCAGCCCATTCAATGGCTTCCAGACCATCCAGGGGCTGGAGACGCTGCCGCTCCGCATGCGCGAACATTGCCGCAACGCCCAGGCGGTGGCCGAAGCGCTGAGCCGCCACCCCAAGGTCACCAAGGTCATCCACCCGTCGCAACAGACCGGCGAGGCCCGTCGCCGCGCCGATGCCGTGCTGAAGGGCGGCTATGGCGGATTGGTCGGGTTCGAACTCAAAGGCGGCGCCGAATCCGGACGGCGCTTCATCGATTCCCTCAAGATGTTCTATCACGTCGCCAATATCGGCGATGCCCGCAGCCTGGCCATCCACCCGGCGAGCACCACCCATTCGCAATTGTCGGGCGAAGATCAGTTGGCGAGCGGCGTGTCGCAGGGCTATGTTCGCCTCTCCGTCGGCATCGAGCATATCGATGACATCCTCGCCGACCTGACACAGGCTTTGGAGGCCGCGTAACACCGTGTCCGCACCGCATGCCGTCGGGGCGTTCCCCCGCACCCGCCTGCGCCGCCTCCGCCGCGATGCCTGGTCGCGGCGGATGGTCGCAGAAAATGCCCTTACCGCCGATGACTTCATCTGGCCGGTCTTCGTGGTGGAAGGGAGCCGGCAGCGCGTTCCGATTGCCTCAATGCCCGGGGTGTTCCGCCATTCGCTGGACACCCTGATCGAGGCGGTGGGCGAAGCCCGCGACCTCGGCATTCCGGCGGTCGCCCTGTTCCCCTCGGTGGCGGCCGAGTTGAAGACCCCCGACGCCCGCGAAGCGGCCAATCCCGACAATCTGGTGTGCCGCGCGGTGCGCGCCTTGAAGAAGGCCTACCCCGATGTCGGCGTGATTTGCGACGTCGCCCTCGACCCGTTCAACAGCGACGGGCATGACGGGCTGGTGATCGACGGCTATGTCGACAACGACCGGACCATCGACATGCTGTGTCGCCAATCCCTGGTCCAGGCCCAGGCCGGCTGCGACGTGATCGCCCCCTCCGACATGATGGACGGCCGCATCGCGGCGATCCGCGACAGCCTGGACGAAGCCGGGCTGATCGGCGTGCGCATCATGTCCTATGCGGCGAAATACGCCTCGGCCTTTTATGGCCCTTTCCGCGATGCGGTGGGTTCCGGATCGAGCCTGAAGGGCGGCGACAAGAAGACCTATCAGATGGACCCGGCCAATACCGACGAGGCCTTGCGCGAGGTGGCGCTCGACCTCGAGGAAGGGGCCGACATGGTGATGGTCAAGCCGGGGATGCCGTATCTCGACGTGCTGCGCCGGGTCAAGGAAAGCTTCGCGGTGCCGACCTTCGCCTATCAGGTGTCCGGCGAATACGCCATGCTGAAGGCCGCCATCGCCAATGGCTGGCTCGACAACGACAAGGTCGTGCTGGAAAGCCTCATGGCCTTCAAGCGGGCCGGGGCCAACGGCATCCTCACCTACTTCGCCGTCGAAGCCGCCCGTCTGCTCCAGCACCGTTAGCGCCCTATCGCGGCAAGGGGAATCACTTGTCGTGATAAGGCGAGAAGCCGGAGCGGCGCCTGAGCCTTGGCCGACATGGAGATGTCGGCCAGCACCGATGAACCTATCTCCGCAGCCAATCGGCGATCAGGTCGATCTGCTCCCTTTCCATCAGGGCGGGCGCATGGCCGCAATCGGCGATCTCGACCACTTCGACTTGCGGACCCAGCTTGCCCATCCGTTCCGCCGTCTGCCAGGTCAGCAGGTCGGAATGGGCGCCGCGCAGGACCAGGACGGGACAACGGATCGCCTCCCATAGCGGCCAGAAACTGGTGTCTTCGAGGATGGCCCCGGAGAAGCTGGCGGCGATCCCCGGATCGTAATGCAGCTTCAGTCCGCCGCCGGCGGCGGGTCGCGTGCTGATCTCCGTCAGGTGGCGCCAATGCTCGGGTTGGCGCACCCCGAAGGTGGCCATCGCCGCCCGCAAATAGGCCTCGGCCTCGGCCAGGTCGGCGAAATGCGGATCCTGGCCGAGCGAACCGGCGATCCGGCGCAGCCCCAGCGAAGGGATGAACGGACCGATATCGTTGACGATCAAGCGGCGGATCGGCGTATCGGGCATGGACGCCAGACTCATGCCGATCACGCCGCCCATCGACGTGCCGAGCCAGTCGACCTGTTCGACGTCGAGGCGGGCCAGCAGGGCGGCGCAATCGTTGCGGTAGGTGATCGGGTTGTAATCCTCCTTCACCGGCAGCCAGTCGCTGTCGCCCCGCCCCGCCATGTCGGGACAGACGACGCGCCATTGCTCGGCCAGGGCGCGGGCCAGATCGTCGAAGTCGCGGCCATTGCGGGTCAAGCCGTGCGCGCAGACCAGCACGCGGGGATTGGCCGGTTCGCCCCATTCGACGTAGGCGATCCGGTGGAAACCGGTCGAGCCGAGACCGAGGAGATGCTTCTGTCGCATGGGATTGGCCTTGCGGTTCAGGGTTCTGACCATTCTGCCCCAGTGGCCGCTGCCTGACCAAGGGGGTTCGGAAAAGCGTCAATTCAGCGGGCTGTCGTGGAACTGGTGCTGTTGAGCCGATCCGGCCCTTCTCAACGGGGACGCCGCCTGATCCTATTGGTCACGCCAAATCCCCAAAATATATATATAATTGGTGGTGGTTTTAGCGGTTAATGCGCGCCCCGTCCGCCTCCACCAATAAAGTCTGTGCATGATGGCTGGTTCCCGCGATTTTCCGACACGAACCTCTCGCTGGTCGGCGGTGGCAGTCGGGCTGTCGCTGTTGGGCGTTGCCATCAATCTGCTGGTCACTTGGCGCACCGATGTCGACTTGCGTCAGCGCGCGTTCGACGAGGCGGTAAGTGACGGGCGGCAAATGCTGGTGGCCTTCGCCGACCACGCGGTGCGGCTGCTTGACTACGGCGACAGCCATCTGCGTGCCGCCCGCGCCGTCTACCAGCGCTTGGGCGGGAGTGACGGTTTTCGCGACTTCTTGGCCGAAACCAAGGTGATGCATAGCGAATCGCTGTTCGTCGCCACCACATTCTCCGACAATGACGGCCAAATCGTGTTCGACTCCGAGAAGCGTCAGGTGCCGAACGTGACCGCCGCAGGTCTAGACTACTTCACCTTTTTTCAGACCCATGACGACGACGTGGCCTACATCGATCCCACCCGCTTTGGCCGGGTCTGGCAGCAATACCTGTTCCGCATTGTCCGCCGGTTGAGCCGCAACGGCCAGTTCGACGGCGTTGCCATCCTCAACATGCGGCCCGAGCATCTGGCCAATTTCACCCGGCAGTTCGATCTCGGACCCAACGCCACCTATGCGATACTGACTCTCGACCATCGACTGATCGTGCGCCAGCCGATGGCGCCCGAGGACGCCTACGGCGTGCCACAGGACGGCTTGAAATTGTGGCGCCAACTCGGCGCGGCGCCCACCGGCATGTACCGGGCGGTCAGTCTGTTCGACGGCATTGATCGCATCTATCTTTACCAGAAACTGGCCGATTATCCGCTGGTGGTGCAGGTGGGCATCGCCGAGAAGGACAAGCTGGCTGATTTGGCTTACGCACGCATCGCCAACGTCGAGCAAGCCGGCGCCTTCACTGCCGTCGTTCTCGGTTTTTGCCTGTTGGTCATAGTGATTTTGCGTAAGGGCCTGGGACGAAACAAACGAATCGATTGAAAAGAATCGGCCTGGCGACAAGAACGCAAGATAAGAATCGTGATATTGGTGTTTTTTGACGCCGGCCGCCTGTATTTTCAGGGTGTGATTGACCGAGATGCCATCAA
>CAIOJO010000255.1 GCA_903858635.1 uncultured Telmatospirillum sp.
CAAGGCGCTTCTCGCCGCGACGCGGCAGCATGATCTCGTCCATGCCGATCGTCCGAAGAAGGTCGGCGGCATCTCGCCCGAGCAGATGGCCCGGATGGAGCGCGAGATGGAGTCGCTGCAACGCGACTTCAAAGCCGTCGAGTCGTCCTACGGCGACGACATGCTCGATCTCGTCGTCGCCACCGGATACCTCTCCAAGCTGGTGGCCAATCCCGAGATCGCGCGATATCTGGAAAGCCGGCACCCGGAATACATCGGTGAGTTCCGGGTCATCATCTCAGCTGCGTCGCTGGACGAACCCAATCCGCCCGTCCATTTGGACTGATAGGTAGTTCTGATCCGGCATCGCTTGGGGTACTACCGCCGCTGAGAATCTCCCACGCCATCGGGGCGGCCACCAAACTGCTGGCGCTCGATGGCTTCGAGAATTTCGTCGAGGGGCCGAGGAACAGTAATTGCCCGGCCGGCGACGACGAGAACGGTGGTGTCGTGCAACTCGTCGCAATCGGCCATCATCTGGATGGCCCCGAGCCGGACGAGGTTGCGCCGACCGGCGTCATCGACGAGCAGCAGGAAGCCTGCGGTTCGATTGGCCATATCGTCTCCTCCGGCAATCGGATGGATTGAGGGTAGATCATCCACACGGAAAGATCGAGTACAAAGCATGAACTCTCGGCGCAACTTCTGATCGCATTGCGCGCGGCGTCATCAGCCTTCGTTGAACCCAACTTCTCCCCACTGCGGCACGGGCCGCACCATTCGGGGGAGACGGGCAATGACGAAAGGGAGCGCAACGGCGCAGCTGGTCCATGGCGACTGCATCGACGAGATGAGGAAACTGGTCGAGGCAGGAGTCCAAGTCGATGCGGTGGTCTGCGATCCGCCTTACGGCCTGTCCGACCACGGCGATATCACGCCCATCCTCGCCGCCTGGATCGCGGGCGAGACCTTCGACGTAAAGAAGAAGGGCTTCATGGGGAAGACGTGGGATGGGTTCGTTCCTTGCCCGGAATACTGGAAGCTGTGCCATCAGCTCCTCAAGCCCGGCGGCCATCTTGTCGCCTTCGCCGGTGCGCGCACTTCGGACCTTATGGGCATCGCCGTCCGCCTCGCCGGATTTGAGGTTCGGGACGTCGTCTCCTTCCTGTGGAGCTTCGGGTCGGGCTTCCCGAAGTCGCACGACGTGTCGAAGACATTCGACCGTGCTGCCGGCGCAACCCGCGATGTTGTCGGGCATCGTGACCCGAAAGGGTCCGTTCATGGAGCCGCCGCTCCAGACAGCACCGGCTCTCACAAGTACAGCGGGAATTTGACTTCCAGCGAAGGGGTGTCCCCTGCCGCAAAGCAGTGGGAAGGCTGGGGCACCGCCTTGAAGCCGGCCTACGAACCGATCCTGCTGGCGAGGAAGCCGTTGGTTGGGACGGTCGCCGAGAACGTGCTCGCGCATGAGACTGGGGCCATCAACATCGGCGGATGCCGGGTCGGGGAAACTGGCGCGCGGAACAACGGACGCAAGGCGTCAGCGGATTACGACAAATCCGAGGATGGATCGCAGAAGTTCGGCGACTTCGGCGCTACCGCCCGTGTCGATTATGGC
>CAIOJO010000256.1 GCA_903858635.1 uncultured Telmatospirillum sp.
AGACCGATGATGGCATTCATCGGCGTACGGATTTCGTGGCTCATATTGGCGACGAAGGCGCTCTTCAACCGGTTGGCGGTTTCCGCCTGATCCTTGGCGGCGCGCAGGCTTTCTTCCGCCTTCGCCCGTGCCGCCACCGTCCGTAGAGCTAGGGTACCGTGGGCGACATTCCGGGACACATGGCCCAGCATTGAAAGCACGTCGTCATCGAAGGTATTGGCCGTCGCGGAATAAACACTGATAACCCCTAGGGCAATGTCGCGATCCATCAGCGGCACCGCCACTCCCGAACGGAACCCTCGTGCCAGCGCGCTTTCGCGCCAGGGGGCATAATCGGCGTCTTTTTCCGCATCCCTCAGCAGTGCCAGTTTTCCGCTGCGGATGGCCGTTCCGGTCGGTCCTCGACCGCGCTCCGTATCAGACCAGACCACATCGATTCTGGCTAGGTAGCCGTCATCGAGGCCGTGCTGCGCGACCGGCCTTACGGTCTTGCGTTCATCATGCTCGGCATATCCGGCCCATGCCAATGACATTCCACCGATATCCACCAGGATGCAGCAGATCACCGACAGAAGTTCGTCCTCGCTGGAGCTGAGGGCGACGGCTTCGTTGCAGGCACTGAGGGTCGCCAGATTTCGCTCGGCCTGGACCTGATCGCTGACGTCCACCGCGACCAGCACATGGCCGGCGGCGCTGAGCGCCGAACGGGTGATGCTGAGCGCCCGGCCATGGCTTATCGTCGTCCGCGACACCAAGGTGGATTCGGGGGACTTTTCATAGAAACCCGCCATTTTGGCGGCAACCAGGTCCTCCGGGGCACCTGGACCGAAATCCCCGCGCTTCGCCCGATACAGCAGGATATCCCAGTAGGAGGTGCCCGCAGCGGTCAGATGTGCCGGAAGGGCAAAATAATCGGCAAACCGGTCATTGGCGAAGCCGAGTTTGTGTTCAGGATCAATCATGAAGACGGCGCCGGGAACGGAGCCCAACACCAGCTGAAGATGCCGGCTTCGCTCGGCCAGCAAGGCCTCCATCGCCCGGCGGTCGGAAATATTCTCCTTGACCCCGATGAAACGATGGAAGCTGCCATCGGCCTCCCGGATCGGCGCGATCAGCGCGCGCTCCCAATACAGGCTTCCATCCTTGCGGCGATTGTGGAACTCGCCCGACCAAGACCTCCCGTTCAGGATAGCTTTCCACAGGGCTCCGTAGTCAGCCGTCTTGGTAAAGCCGGACTTCAGAATCCGAGGGTTTTGGCCCAACACCTCCTCGGTGGAGTAGCCCGAGTTCTCTACGAAGGTCTGATTGACATACTCGATTCGCCCTTTGGTATCGGTGATCACCACCGAAACCGGGCTCTGCTCGACGGCCTGGCGGAACATGGCGAGTTCCGCCGTGCGGTCCACCACCTGTGCCTCCAAGGTCTGGCGATGATGTTCCAGTGCCTGTGTCAGCCGCCGATTTTCATCGGCGGCGTCGCGAAACACCACCAGAGCCGCAGCCATGGCGCCGATCTCGTCACGACGGTCGCGGTAAGGAAGCTCGATCCCGAGATCACCGGCTGCCAGAGCGCGCATGGCCTCGGTCATTCGCGTCAAAGGTGATATCGTCGCACGCGACGAAATCCAAGCAATCAGCAGGGCGAGACCCCCGCCAAGAATTAGCAGGCTCCAGTGCAGAGTGGTGAACCTGTCCACATCCGCCAAGGCCGCCATGCTCTCGGTTTCGAGCTTGGCGTGCTGCAGATGGACCAAGCCGCCGCTCCGGGCATGATCCGCCCCCATGGCCCCGGTCAGGCGTTCAAGAATCGCCTCGGCGATGGGCTCGACCTTGGTGGCCATCAGGAAGCGGGCCGCATTCCATCGGTCCGAACCGCGAATTTCGATCATCTTCGCCGGCAAGGGGAGAAGGGCGTCCCTCGCCTGTTTGAGACTGGCGAAGGCCTCGACTTGGGTCGGGGTCAGCAAGGCCCGCATGGAGGCAAGGTCGGCAAAGCGTTCGGAAAAGCGTTTCCAGCGGAGATCAAATTGCTCGACGAATGCCCGGTCCCCGCTCATGAGATAGGCTCTGAGATCCGCGACCGCCAAGGCGGAGAAGCCTCGGACATCGGCCATGGCCGCCAGCAGCTCCTTGCGCGCGGGCGTCGCCGGAAGCCGGCGCTCCTCGTCGATCATGGTGGTGAGACTGTCGGCGATGGTCTTGGCCTGCGGAGCGGCCTGCTCGATCAGAATACGGGTTGCCGGCTGCTCATCCGGGCCGTTGGCGATGGCCTCGATTTCCGACTGGGCCTCGGACAGCCGGTCCAGTAGCTGCCCGATATCCCGCCACGCCTCCGGCGACACCGTCCGTTGCTCGGCCATCCGCGCATCAATCCGGGCACGGGCCTCGACAATGTTGACCCATGCCCCGCTCCGCGCCGCCTTGAAGGCGGCATCGCCGGTGATGACCCAACTGCGCAACGCCGACATCGACGCATCGACGCCGCTGACCAGATCACTGCTGGCATGGACGGTCGGGGCCCGGACATTGGCGATCCGCTCGGTCAGATCTCGCAGTTTTGCGACCTCGCCGATGCCGGACACGACGGCGAATACCAGCAGGGCGACGATAAGCCCGAATCCGAGATGGAGTCTGGCCCGTATCGACACTCAGGCCTCCCCGGCATCCGGGGTCAGTCCACCGCCGCCACAGATGCATGTTTCCCAGAAGTCCTTCAACTCTTGGATCACACCGAGAAACGCGTCGAAATCAACGTGCTTGGTCAGAACGAGGCTCGCCCCGCGCTCATAGCAGGATATTGCTTCATGTTCACTCTGCGACGTTGTTAGCATCACCACCGGAATGTGCCGAAGGGTGATATCCGACTTGATTCTTGCCAGAAGTTCCCTGCCATTCATTCTGGGCATGTTGATATCCGCGAGAACTAGGGAGACCTTATGGCTGGAAGCGGTTGCGACATTGGCGCGCAAATGCTCCAGTGCCTCCAGACCATCAATCACATGATCAACAACCTCGCCAAACTTGGCCAGACGCAACGCCATCATCGTAAGGTGCACGTCACCCGGGTTGTCGTCAACCAGCAGAATCTTGGGGCGGCTCGGCAAAGCGGCATCCTTGGATTTAATTCAATCGTCATATATCTGATGCCAAACCTCTCCAATATTCAAGCTCGTAAACCATAGAAATATTATGGTTTACGGGGCATTTGCCCCCATTCTTGGGCTGTTTACATTTGTGCGATTCCGTGCGCCGTTGTCGATATCCAGCACTGGGCAATAAGCATTGGTTATTGTAAATATAATAACTAAAATTTATAGTGTTTCTGTCTGTTCGCGCCTTGAGAGTTCCCTGACCACCTAAATCAAGAACAGATTGTCGAGGGCCTTGAACAGGTCATCAGCGAAGCTTTCTCCCTTGAACAGGATCGGCACCCGTTGCGGAAGTAGCGACAAGGAGTCGTCGTCCTTGTCCAGGCTGGTGATGACGGCAAGCGGAATGTTGCGGGTCGCCGGCATGGAGGCCAAAGCCACCGCCAAGTCGATCCCATCCAATCCCGGCATCATCGCCGAGATGATCACCAGATCCGGCTTGGATTCCACCACGAGGGCGAAGGCCAGCAGGGTGTCGGATATGATCGAGACGCGGTAGCCGCATTGCTGCAGTTCCCGCTCGACAAAGCGGGTCTGAGCGCCGTGCGGCATTACCAGCAGAACCTCGACGTTGCGCACCTCGATGTCGCTCAGGTCGAACCCCAACTTGGCTGGCAAGGACCGGACCAAGCCGGCGGTATTGGCCTCTTCGTCGGCCTTTCCCTCGGCGAGACGGATCATCAGGTCGAAGTAGCCCTGCAAGTCGCCCCACATCCGCGGCGGCGGCAAATCCACCGGCACCGTCACCAGATACTCATCGAGGCGATGGGCGACGGTCGCCAGCCGATGCATGCCGAAATTGGCGGCCTGCCCCCGGAACCGCATGACAGCCCGGCGGCAGTCGGTGATCACCTTGCCAAGGTCCTGATGGCCATTGCGGGCGGCATCGAGGCTGACATCGAACGACAGCATGGTCTCCGCCAGCTCATCGGCGAATTCCTGGCGGAGCGAGTCGACGACCTCGTGAATGCCCTTGCCGTGATGCTCTCTCTCTGCTTCCGACATGATCTTGCCCCTCCGCAGGGTTGCTGTATGCAGGCAGGCATCCACCCCGGACACTGTCGCTAGATGGCGGCTGCTCGAATTGCACCATCGTCAAGGCGGCCTGGGTCCGGGATTTAAGGTCAAGGCTCTTGAGGATGGCCGTCACGTGGAGCTTCACGGTGCCCTCTGCGAGGTCGAGACCCTTGGCGATTTCCTTGTTGGATTTTCCATGTTTGAGCTGTTCCAGAACTTCCCGCTGGCGTGGCGTCAGGACATTGATCCCCATGCTCGGACTCAAATATGGTTCACCCGGCGTTTTTTGCTCCAAGATTCCCGGGGGCAGATACGCGCCGCCGGCAATGACCAGATCAATGGCCGAAAGGAAGATTCGGCTGGAGGCGGTTTTGGGAATGAAACCCGAGGCGCCGAGCGTCATCGCCTGACCGACGCTGACGTAATCCGCTGCCGCCGAAACGATTACGATCCGGCCCGGTTGCGGGAGCAATTGCCGCAATTGCGTAAGCCTTTGAGGCCACGGCCCGCCCGGCATGGTCAGATCAAGAAGAACAATGTCGATGCCTGTTTCGCGTTCAGCCGCGATGATGGCCTCAGCAAAATCTTTGGCCTCAACGATGGCAAGGGGGGCGCCAATCTGGGCGAGGATATAAACCAGCCCTTCACGGAACAGCTGGTGATCATCGGCAATCAGAATCTTCATGGTGCCCGCCGCGAACCTCTCCACCGAATGAGACAACCCAACCGGCTAGGTCGATAGTATTGCATTGGTGGAGCTCCAATGCACCTTTATTTCGAAATCCGTCGTGATCGTAGGGGCGCCGCTTTGGGCCGTCACCCGCCATGTGCGCCCGATATGGCCAAAGATCTCACCCCATGTCGGATTGAAGATCGGGCAGCGGAATAGCCAAGGATGGCCGGGCGAGTTGGGGTGCTTGGGGGGCCTCGCCCGGCCTGACCACGGCCTGCAGGGGGCGGGACGTGGCTCGCGATAGAGTGCCCGCATCCCGAGAGCGGCGCAATGGCCGGCACGACACCCCTGGATCCGTTGCGTTCCACAATGCCTGCCACGCCAGCCCCGCATCTCTCTCTTGCCGCGCGGATGCGTAGAATCTACGTATATACGATCAGCATACCGGCATGCTCACTTAATTTCGGGGGACGGCACTGTCTTGGGAGACGGTCGGGCCATGGATGATTCGCAAGACCCGGCGGGCGACTGCAAGCGGCTGAGGGCGATTCGGAAACGCCCGGTATTGGTGGGAAATAGTGATGTGGATGTAGGACGGCGGACTGTCGTCGCCACGTTGAATTGCCTGCGACGGGATGGGTGCGTGGACCGCGCCCTGTGCACCATCACCTGCACGGCATTGCTCGGCGAACTTCCCTGAGGCGGCCCCGCCCTGGAGGCGGCCTGCATCACGCTCCCGATCGACGCCCCCCACGCCATCACCCACAACAAGGTCATGGCGCTGACCGTCATCACCGGCTCGTCGGACTGCGGCGGCGCAAGCGCGCAACGCGAAGAACGAGGCCGTGATTGCCGCCCCCCCCGACATCGGCGGACGGTATCCACGATTCTGAGGGTTCGACCTCGGGCGGCTTGCCGGGCGGTGCCGACTGCGGTGGTAGGGCACGGCTCAGTTAAAGTCGTAACCAGAATGTAAATGCACACCAACAGGTAATAAATACACCGGGCAATAATCACGTACGGGGCAATATGACGTTTCAGCCCTGATGCACATGATGTATATCTTATATATGATGCGATCAGGTTAGCGGGGGGCGCGTATGCACGCCATCGAATGGTCAGACACCTATCTCATCGGCATCCCCGAACTCGATGACGAGCATCGCCGGATCGTCGCCATGATCAACGCGGTAATCGCCGCCGTTGAAGTCGGCCTCGTTGCGAAAACCGTATTGGACATGATCGACGGTATGATGGCGGTGGTGCTGCCACACATGGCGACGGAACAAAATATGATGAAGCCGCTGGCATCGCCACAAGGCATTGGTCATCGGCGCAAACATATCGCCGGTCACGCCGAATTCATCAGACAGATCAATGCCGTCCGCGCGGAACTTGCCGCTGGAGACGATTGCAAGGTTTCCCTCGACCGCCTGACCGTCTTCCTCACCGTCTTGGAACTGATCAATAGCGATTACGAAATGGTTGGGGAACTCCGCCGCGAAGGCCTGCTGTCTCCCCAGCATGGAGAGTAATATCCCCAAATCGTCATGATCGCCGAAGATGACCGTCTCAACATGAAGCTGCTCAATGAGTGCGGCTTATGCCTCTGACCCATTAGCGTCATCATCCGGTTTCGGGCGCCGCTTTTTCGGCCCGGTCCCGTCGATCTGAACGCCGTCCTGGGTCTTGCGTTGGCGGGGGCTTTTTCGGTTCACCGGTCTACCCTTCCTGGG
>CAIOJO010000257.1 GCA_903858635.1 uncultured Telmatospirillum sp.
AGAACCACATCTCGATCTGATTAAGCCATGATGCGTGCTTGGGGGTAAATGAGAAAACGACTCTGTGACTTGAATCTCTAAGAAACTCCTCGCGCGTTTCCATAGACTTCAGAACCCCGGATTTGCCTTTCTCGCCAAGATCATCGGTCAACGCGCAATGACGGGCGACCACCATGACCACGCTTTCGGACAGGTGCGTATTGAGGTTATCACTGATGATCCGCCATGACACGGTTTGATCAGCTGACGACAGCAGACTGTCGACAAACGAAGCATAATCTTCTTCGGTACGGGTATCTCCGACGACACCGCTGACCGTGCCGGTCGTGACATTGAGAGCGGCGATCAGTGTCTGAGTTCCATGCCGCTTGTACTCGTATTCTCGCAGTTCGATCCTACCGGGCCTTCGAATCTTGATCGAGCACGATTCCGGCATGACCTTTTCAGCAGGTTGCATCGGCTTGTTGTCGGCAATCCGTTCCAGGGCCTGGATGCCGGTCATCTCGTCGATCGAGACAATCTGCACGGCGTGCGGGTTGGCTTCCGCCGCATCGTGGTAGGCAGAACAGATTTCGGCACACTTCTTGTCAAAATCAGGATCAGGCTTGGCATTCAGCCAACCGCGAACCCGGTGCGGCTTGAGGTCGACCTCCTTTTAAAAAACGACCGACCGAGCGGTGGGAGATGTCGTCAACGATCCCGCGTCTGATCGCCTCACGAGCCAATTCACTTTGGCTCCAGTGGGTTATCGGAAGGCCCGCAGCTTCCGGTGGCTCACAGGCCAACGCCACGATCGCACAGATATGCTCCGGGGTGAAGGTCGGCTTGGCGCCCGGCCGTGGCAAATCGGCCAGACGGTCGCCGACGGTGTCATCCACAGCCGCGTCAAGCCACCGGTTGCGCCAGCGGCGCACCGTCTTGCGCCAAACCCCAAGTTCTCGCGCTACCGCGCAAAGCCCACAGTCCGTAGCCAGACGAAGAATCATTCGCGCTCGAACCGCCACCTGCTGCGGAGTGGAATGAGCTCGAACCAGTGCTTCTAATTCAGTCCTCTGATCCGGTGTCAAAGCAAGCGGATCGACCGTTGTCTTCGGCATGGCTATCTCCGGCGGTCGGTGATGGTTCGTCACCTATGCCACACCCTACAACGGCCAGACACCACCTACAGGGCAGATCAACTATTTTAACACTACATGTTGCAGCCAAGACTCATCAAACCGCCACAGGCCCCAGAACCGTCGGAGTCGCTTTTACCGCCGACCTGCACTAGTAATACCCGTTCCCGCTGATGGGAACCCATCAGCGGGACGCCGCACGAGCGGCGAGGCGGCTGTCGCCGCCGATACCAAATCCCAATGAGTTGAGCTCATCGGGATTTGGTATAACATCATTGATGTGTTTGCCAATTATGCATAGCGAAATGCTGGCGCCCTCGCATTGTACTAACTCAGACGGGATTCACTCTAGTGCGGTCCCTGCAGGTCGCGCTTATCTTTGCGCATTGTGTCATTGCAGGGCAAATATTTGTCCACAATGCGACCGAGGGCAAATATATTGCTCAAAATCTTGCTCACAGAAGGCCCGACGATCTCGCCAACGTGAGGCTGGTAGGCGGTATCAGGTGAGCGACCGTGGTCGCCTTCTCCATGCTGAACGAAGCCGGCGTTATAGAGATGCCTGTCGGGCCGTGACGCATCATGGTCTACCGCAGGAAGCATCGGTGGGAACCACCGGCGACGAGCGATCGGCGCGGGCGGCGGCGATGTCGGTGTCGTGGAACAAAAGGGGCGCCAGGGCTTGGCGGAGGTGCCATTCGACATGATACGCGAGCATGCACAGAAAGACGTGGGCGCGCACGCGCTCAGCGTTCCAATGATGGATCGGCCGGATATCGAGATCGACCGTTTTCAAGCACCGAAAGGCGCGCTCGACTCTCGCCAAGTCTTTGTATGCCTGCACCGTTTCAGCCGCACTCAGGTCGGCGGCCGGCACGCTGGTTCGAACGACATAGAGACCATCCAGGCGCGATTCACGCTCGATGGCATCGGTGCGGCGGTGCCAGGAGAAGTGGCCGTCACGGATAACCAGCTCGAAATGCTTTCCCATCTTGCTGTCATCAAGCACGGCGCCGACGGCGACCCCGATGTCGGCGGCGGCGTAAAGATGCGGGCCTTTGCCCTTGCCCGTTACGCCGGGAGGGGTGGGGCGAACCCGGGCCTTGATGCGCATGCCCGCCTCATCGCGATAACTCTCGCGGAGCAGGGTCGCAGGTGGCGAAGTCCGGTTGGGGATGGTCTCGATGAACATACCACACCGAATCATACCTCCGAGCCAGTGTCAAGCCCCTTACATGGCTACGAATTAAAAGCAGCATTGCCAGGAAACTGGCGGTTTGCCGATCGCGTCCCAGGACGTGGTGTAAGAGCGGGCGACCGTCTGGGTCACCGCCGGCGTTGGTTGCCGGGATTCACGCAGCGGCGATGGCCGACAGCGCGTCAGGATTATCGCTCAACG
>CAIOJO010000258.1 GCA_903858635.1 uncultured Telmatospirillum sp.
ATTCCGTGGAGGCTGGGGAATTAGTTTACGCCGCTTGGTCCTAGGCCCGGTGTTGCCATCGAAAGGTGGCACCTCCTAGAGCCTCAACAGAAGACGATTTCAACATCACAGCCGCCGGGTGCCTGCGCAAACATTGGAGCGCGGAATGCCGGACGTGCGCCTCGACTAAGGGGGAGTAAAGAGAATGTTCAACGGTGCGATGAAGGAAGAGGCCATCACAGCCCTGAAGGCTGCCCAGGCCAAGCATGAAGCCGAGGCCAAGATTGTCGGAGAAGCCTCCGCCAGGCTGTTCGAGATCCGCCGGTCCAGCAGCGAGCAGATCATCACTCAGGTTGAGGGGTACATTAACACCCTCGCCAACAGCCCCAAGGAATTCGCCAAGACGTTTTCCGAATACCGGGCCGAGTTCAAGACGTTCAGCGAGATCATCGCCGCCATCGAGGAGGAGGCCGCCAAGGTCAACACCCGGGCTGGCACCGGCGCGGCTGCGGGCGTGGCAACCGGGGTTGGCGTTGCGGCTTTCGCTCCGAGCGCGGCCATGGCCATTGCGACGACGTTCGGCACCGCCAGCACCGGAACCGCCATCTCGACGCTGACCGGGGCCGCTGCGACCAACGCCGCGCTGGCCTGGCTGGGCGGTGGCGCCCTGGCGACTGGTGGCGGTGGCATGGCCGCCGGTGAAGCCTTCCTGGCTCTGGCAGGCCCGGTCGGCTGGGCCATCGGCGGCACTGCCCTTGTGGCGGCCGGATTGTTCGCCCGCAGCCGTAACCGGTCGATTGCCGAAGACGCCGTCACCGAGACCAAGAAGATCCAGACGCACATCGCTGCGCTCACTGCGGCCAAACTGGAAATCAATCGCTTGTTCAATCTGACCGAACGACATGTGGACGGCGTCACCGTTCTGCTGGCTCAGCTCAAGGAACGGGTACCGGGCGACTATCTGGAATTCAGCACGGTCCAGAAGGAATGGCTGGGCGCGCTCATCAATCACGTCCATTCGCTGTCCGAACTCCTGAACATGAAGGTGCAGGCATGACCGCGGAAACCTTTCAGACACGCGGCCGCCGCCTCGTCCAGGATCAGGCCGCCGGTGTCGTCGTCCAGGCCATCAACGAGGCCCGGGTTCACGACGAAATCATCAAGCTGGCTGCGCAGGACGCCGCGTTCGAGACCGCGGTGGAGCAGATCGACAAGGTCCGCGACTTCCTCTCCCGCCCCCAGAACATCCTGGGGAGCGCGATGACCAAGCATGGCGAGATCGCCGAGCAGGTTGAGGTCGGCATCCGCAATGCTCGGCAGGCCCTGGCCCAGGAGACCATGATGGCGACTTTCGATGGTGTCCACCGCACCGGACCGGTGGACTATATAATCAACGGGGTCGGGGTTCAGTCAAAGTTCATCAACGGCATCCCGGCGAATCTGAGTCATGTCCTGAACCACCTCAACACCTACAAGAACTTCACGGCCGACGGCTCCTATTACATCATCCCCAAGGACACCTACGAGGCCATCCAGACGCTTCTGAGCGGTGGCCATATCGAGGGCCTGAAGGGATCAACTGAAGAGGCCATCAAGGCGCTGGTCAAGCAGATCGAGGAGCAGTCTGGAAAGCCCTTCTCCAAGGCTGTCCAGTCGTCGGTCGTGAATTACCCGGATGTCCAGGTGTATAAGGTGCCCACCACCCTGGACAACGAGCAGCAGGACCTCGCCAACAAGAACGAGGAACTCAAAGACAAGATCATCGACGACCATAGACCGTCGCTTCAGGGGGCTGCTCAGGCAGCTCTGGTGGGGGGCGCCGTCGGTGGCTCTCTGTCGCTGGCGACCGGGCTGTATGCCAAGTACAAAGCAGGCAAGAACGTCTTTCGGGGCGATTTCACGGCGGCGGACTGGCAGGAGGTCGGGCTCGACACGGCCAAAGGCACGGCCGGAGGCGCTGTGGCCGCCGGTTCCATCTATCTGATGACGAACTTTGCAGGCATGGCCGCCCCATTCGCCTCCGCGGTTGTCAGCGCCGCAAAGGGGATTTCCTCCTTGGCCGACGACTACCGCAAGGGCGACATTACCTTCGATGAGTTCGTCGATCTCGGCATGATCGTCTGTGCGGAATCGGCCATCGTCGGCGTGTCCACGGCGGTCGGTCAAGTCGTCATCCCGATCCCCGTGCTGGGTGCCGTCATCGGCAGCTTGGCGGGCAAGATGGTGGCCGAGTTCACCACCGGAAAGAACGAGGAGGTCGCTCAACGGCTGAGGGATGACATGCAGGCGTTTAAGGCCAAACTAGACGGAAAGTTGCAGGACGTCCTGGATGCCATCACTGCCGAGTTCGACCGCCTGAACAACCTGACCGTGGCTGCCTTCGACTTCCGGCTGAACACCTGCCTGATCGACCGCAGCGCGGACCTGGCCATGGCCTACGGGGTGAAGGCTGACAAGATCATTGTCAACGAAGCAGCGTTGGACAAGTTCATGTTGGCGTGAAGGGGCGGCAGAATGGCGTTGTGAGGGTAGAGACCTGCCCTCACAACAATTTCCTGAAAGCGCTTCGGCTGACACTCGTTTTCGGCTATTGCATTACCCTTTTATCCACTGCCATGAACGTCACCGACTGTTCATCGACGTTGCCTTGAGGCGAACATGCGGATTCTTTTTATTCATGTTTCTAAGAATTGGCAGGGCCGCGTGTACCCGGAGTATCCGCTGGGCATCGGCCTGATAGCAACTCTGACCAAGCAGGCGGGGCATGATGTGTGGCTGCATGACATGGCGGTGGACGACACCCTATTGAATCCGTGGTGCAGGAGTGGCGACCGGATGTCGTCGCGCTGTCGTTCCTCTCGACCTCAGCTACCATGGCTGGCCAGACGATCCTGTGTCTGAAGCAGGTCCACAGCGGCCTCATCATTTCAGGCGGCATCCACACCAGCATTTTCCCAAACCATGTCCTGGAGCTGGGCGTGGACATCGCGGTGGTCGGGGAGGGTGAACCCGTCATACTTCCGCTGCTTGAGAAGGTATCGGCCCTTTCTGCAGGCTCGATTCCGGCGCAGGCCCTCCAGGGAATTCCCGGCATCGTCTACCGGAATGCAGAGGGCGGCATCGAGAGGACCGAAGCACCGTCCGACAGCGTCAACGTCGATTCACTGCCGCCAGTGGATCGGGACATCTATGACCTAAAGCGCTATCCGCACCACTCCATCATCACAAGCCGCGGCTGCCCGTTCCGGTGCAAGTTCTGCTGTGCCTGGGGTCCCGGCGGCCGCCAGGGACGAATGGCCAGCCCGAAGCGCATCCTCGACGAGCTGGAACTTCTTGTCGACCGATACGGCCCGATGACGATGTACTGGGCCGACGACATGTTCTTCTTCAACCAGGCTAAGCGCCTTGAGTTCTGCCGCCTGATGAAGGAGCGTCAGCTTCCCATCAGCTGGATTGCCCAACTGCGCGCCGACAATCTGACGCCGCCGCTGGCGGCCGCCCTCAAGGACGCGGGATGCGAAAAGGTCTGCCTGGGAGCGGAATCCGGGTCCGACACGATCCTGAAGTCTATCGACAAAGGGTTGACACGGCAGGACATCGCCAATGGCATCAAGTGTGCAGTCGACGGCGGTCTCCGCGTAAAGACTTGGTGGATCATTGGCCTGCCCGGCGGTTCATATGATGACCAGCTCGCGTCCATTGACCTGATCGCCGAAACACGCCCGCATGAAGTGGCCATGCACACCTTCGTTCCCTTGCCCGGTACCGTTTACTGGGAACGAGCGCGGGAATATGGCATCTGCCTCCCTCCCGTCGACCGCTTGGAGACCCTTTACTACTACGGGAGCCCGCGGGATGTCCTCCTGGACTACCTTTCCCCAGAGGACATGGAAGAAATCATCGCCACCTATGACCGCTCACTGGTCGAACTGGGGTACGTCCCGACAGACAAGGCAAATGCTGACACGCCTTACGTCTATACCTCGCCCAGTCTTAAAAAGACATTCGAGGTCTAAATGGGCCCGCTTGCTCGTAGCCGATACTTCAGGATCTCGGTCACCGACTGCTGCAACATGACATGCGCCTTTTGCCACAACGAAGGGCAAGGGCCGGTAGGCAAAGGTGTGGCTGCGGCCCTTGACGTCGAATCCATCGCATGGGTGGCGGAGATCGCATTCGATGAAGGTTTCCGCAAGTTCAAGCTTACTGGCGGAGAACCGCTTATCCGGCCTGATATCTGCGAGGTTGTGAGCGCGCTTCGAGCCGTCGGCATCCAGGATTTGTCGATCATCACCAATGGCTCTCTCTTGGCCAGGATGGCTTCACCTCTGCGGGATGCTGGGCTGGGGCGCGTCAACGTGAGCCTCCACTCGCTCGACCCTTATCGGTTCCAATCAGAATTCGGTAGCGGCCCTTCGCTCGTCCAGAAAATCGTAACAGGTATCGATGCCGCCATTTCAGTTCGGAACGTGTCAATGATTTTGGAACAGATGGCCGCGCGAGTTTAGGCACTTTGGGGTTGTCGTCGACCGCGATGTTTGCCGGGCCGATGGCTATGCGGCGTCCTTCTTTCCCGGCGGATTAATCCACGCGGCGACGG
>CAIOJO010000259.1 GCA_903858635.1 uncultured Telmatospirillum sp.
ACCCTGCGAGCCGCCCTGCTGGCCCATCAGGCCAAGCATTCCATCAACCCCGATCTTGAACAGCACGCCAAGGCCGCGTAGCCTGTTCAGACCGTGACGCCTGCCGAGCGAATTTCAACACGGCTCGGGACAATCCCACTGTTCGGCCGTAAAGGGTTTGAGTAGCCAACGGAGCGGCGGACCATCAAGACAATGGATCTCTTCGCGCAAGGGGGGAGATCCGGAGGCGATGATAATGTCCAACATGGGGATACGTTCCCGTGCGGCTTCGGCCAATCCCAACCCGTTCAGGTCGGGCAGCCCGAGGTCCGAGATGAGCAAATCCACCATACGGCCCCCGTTCAGAATCGCCAGGGCCTCGGTCGCGGTGGCGGTGGCCATCACCCGATGAGCCATGTTTTCCAAGGCCATGACGAGACCCATGCGCACCATCTCGTTATCTTCGACGACAAGGATGGTGCGGCTGGCGGCGTCAGACGCCGCATTGGCTTGCCCACGGACGGCGGTGGCGAGATCGGCGACTGCCGCATTGCCGGCCAAGGCCCCGCCGATCACCCGTGCGAGGTCGGCGCCGCGGTAGGGTTTGGAGAGCAGAATCGCCCCTTCGTCCAAGCGGCCATGATGGATGATGGCGTTTTCCGTATAGCCCGAAGTGTAGACGATGGCCAGGTTGGGACGGATCTGCCGGGCGCGATCGGCCAACTGTCGGCCGTTCAGGCCGCCGACCAGCACGACATCGGTAAAGAGAAGGTCGATGCCGGGGTCCTTGCCAATGATGTCCAGGGCCGATTGGCCGTCACTCGCCGCCACGACCTTGTACCCAAGGTCGGAAAGCTGCGTCACCGCCCCAGCCCGCACGCCGTCGTCGTCCTCCACCACCAAGATGGTCCGCCCATCGCCTCGAATGACTTTATCATCGGCGTCGGCCCGTATCTTTTCGTCCTTGGTGGTTCGCGGCAGATACATCTTCACCGTCGTTCCATGCCCGGATTCGCTGTAAATCTTCACATGGCCTTGGCTCTGCTTGATGAAGCCGTAGACCATGGCCAGCCCCAACCCGGTGCCCTCGGTCTTGGTGGTGAAGAACGGCTCGAACACCCGAGCCACGATATCGGCCGACATGCCCGTCCCGGTATCGCTCACGGCGACCATGACATATTGGCCGGGGGTAACCTCGCGTTCGCTTTCCGCATAGCGGGCATCCAACATGACATTGGCGGTTTCAAGGGTCAGCTTGCCGCCTTCCGGCATTGCATCGCGCGCGTTCAGAGCCAAGTTGAGGATGGCGTTCTGAAGCAGCTGCTGGTCGATGAGGGCGCGCCACAAGCCGGCGGAACCGATCACCTCGACTTGATACTTCTCGCCCAGGGTATGCCCCAGAAAGTCGACGACATCGCCAAGCACACGGTCGACCGCGACCGGTTCGGGGCGCAACGGCTGGCGGCGCGCGAAAGAGAGGAGCTGGCCGGTCAACTTGGCCCCCTTCTCCAGTCCAGCCATCGCCGTCTGAATGAAGTTTGACGCCGCTTGATCGGGGCCCAGCTTACGGGACGCAAGGTCGAGATTGGTCATCACGGCCTGAAGGATATTGTTGAAATCATGGGCGATGCCGCCGGACAGCTGACCGATCGTGTCCATCTTTTGCGTTTGTTGCGCCATGTCCTCGGCGGCACGCGCCCGCACTTCGATTTCTTTGAACTTCCGTATGCCGAAGCCCGTACCCGCGGCGATGAACAGCGTAAACAAGCCGAGGCAGCCAAGGATGAGAACGTAGCGCTCGTCCAATGTTGACGCGCGCATACGAAATATTTTGTTCTCTTCCTCCTCGAATAAATTCACGGAAACACGAAGTTTATCCATCACGACCTTGTCAATCAACGGCACCGCCCGCCCGTGACCACGGGCATCCACCGCGTCCCTGATGATCTGCAGTTTGGTCTTGAGGAGATCCTCGACTCGCTCCAGCCGTGCTTGCTGCGCAGGATTGTCGACGGTCAGTTCTTTCATGCGCGCGAAGTGCTGCGGAACAGCGATCTGGGCCTCGCGATAGGGGGCCAGATAGATTTCGTCGCCAGAAATGAGATATCCCCGCTCGCCCGTTTCGGCGTCGACCATCGAGGCAAGCAGGGCGCGGGATTCGTCAATTGTCGCCTCGGTATGGGCAAGCCACCGTTCGGCCTGACGGGCCGAATTGACCGTCGTCAGGCTCAGTCCGCCGAACACCGCAACCACGGCCGCAATCGAGAGCGTGGCCAGACGAACTGAAGTGCGTGCGGTTCGAATCACGCGCCCCTCCCGACCGTCGGCGAAGGGTGGATCATCGGGGAAGCGATCGTCGGCGTCGGGGCGACAAAAGGGCCAGCGATGCTGGAGGGAGACATGGCGTGAGGGGGGGAAATTGGCTCATTCATGCACATTCTGTCGCCCCTCACTAAACCCTAAATAAATTATCAAATTGTTGATAACCCGATTCCACGGCACGCGTAAAGCGGCGGATCGACGATGAATCGACAGTGTGGCCAAATTGCGCCCCCGACCAAGTCGGAAACGAAATATACGGTGGAACAATACTTTACCATTGGGTTCAATCGCCGGTCGCGGCGAACTCCGCGCCGCGTCGTCGCTCTGCCCGGATCCTGAGTCCTTGGCCCGAGCGGCGCTTGCGTCCAAAGCACGAGAATCGTGGTCGAGAAATGGGGAAATTTGCGTAATATTCTCGTCGCATCAAGCTCACGGTCAGAGCAATAGCATTGAAGCACCGTCACGGACGAATGGCATAGTTCTTTTGTACTGTATTTCAACAATTGCGTTCCGGATTAAGAACAGCGACCATATTGCGACGCAGCAATCTTTCCCGGTTGATCTGCCCGCCTCTGATCCAGGAGTAGTCGTTTTATGGCCACCAAGTCTGTCGAACAGTTGACCTCCAATGCTAAGACTCTGACCAACCTCGCCAAGGACAACGTCGAAGTCTTGACCAAGAGCAGTGCCGCCACCATCACCGGCATCGGATCGCTGGCCAAGGCTTGCCAGGATCTGGTCACCCGTAATTTCGAGACTTTGCATGCGTCCATCCAGGCGCTGTCCTCGGTCAAGACTCCGCAAGAGTTCTTCGAAGTTCAGCAGAAGCTGGTCAAGGAAGGCTTCGAGGCCGCCGTTGCCGACAGCCGCGCCATCACCGAGTTGACCACCTCGGTGTTCACCGCCGCCTTCGAGCCGATGCAGAAGCAGGTCGAGGCGATCCAGAACATCGTGAAGAAGGCCGCCTGATCACCGTCAGGCCGGACCGAGCGAAAGGCCGCCCCCGGCGACGGGGTGCGGCTTTTTTCCGAGGGCCTGCTTTGGGGAAGAGTCGCATGGATGAAGTATTGAGCGAATTCGGCGAGGCGACCACCAGCGGGAAGGCGATGAAAGTGCTCATCGCC
>CAIOJO010000260.1 GCA_903858635.1 uncultured Telmatospirillum sp.
TCTAGTGCACTGAACCATTCAAATGGTTCAGTGCACTAGGGGCACCCCCGGCGCGGCAGCCTAATCCCGAGATTGTTCGCCACCACAAATGCTGCTAACGTAAACAATTCAAGCCGCCATCCTAAATAGCGGCGGCCAAAGAATTGTTGGGGAGGACGAACATGAGGAAGCTGCGTTCCCTTGCGGCTGCGGCGCTGGTTTGCGCCTTGGCGGTCCCTGCTGCCGCCCAATCCACCGGCGCCGTTCGCATCGGCATCCTGAACGACATGTCCGGGATCTACTCGGATTTCCAGGGCCCCGGTTCGGTGGTGGCGGCCCAGATGGCGGTCGAGGACTTTGGCGGCAAGGTCAACGGCCAGCCGATCGAGGTGATCGGCGCCGACCATCAGAACAAGACCGATGTGGGCGTCTCGATCGCCCGCGAATGGCTCGACAAGGGCGGCGTGAACGCCATTGTCGACGTTCCCAATTCCGCCATCGCCCTGGCGGTGAACGACATCGTCCGCCAGCATAATTCCGTCTTCCTGGTCACCGGCGGCGGGACCGATCTGCTGACCGGGGAGAAATGCTCGCCCAACACCGTGCAGTGGGTCTACGACACCTGGGCCGACGCCAACAGCATCGCCCGGCTGGGGGTCCGCTCGGGCGGCAAGAGCTGGTTCTTCATCACCGCCGATTACGCCTTCGGCTACGCCCTGGAAAAGCAGGCCATGCGCGCCGTCACCGAAGAGGGCGGCACGGTGGTCGGTTCGGTACGAGTGCCGTTGGGGGCCATGGACGTCAGTTCGTTCATCCTGCAGGCCCAGGCCTCCAAGGCCGATGTCATCGCCTTGGCCAGCGCCGGCGGCGACGTGACCAATGCCATCAAGACGGCCAAGGAGTTCGGCGTGATGTCGGGCGGCCAGAAGATGGTGGCGCTGATCTTCCAGATCGAGAACGTACAGAGCCTGGGCCTGGAGACGGCGCAGGGCATCGAGACGGTCAATCCTTTCTACTGGGACATGAACGAGCGGACCCGGGCGTTCTCCACCAGGTTCCGCGAACGCGACCGCAAGCATGCGGTGCCCAACGAGATGCATGCCGGCGTCTATTCGGCCGTGATCCATTACCTGAAGGCCGTTCAGGCGGTCGGCTCGGCGGCCGACGGTGCGGCGGTGGTGAAGAAGATGAAGGAGCTGCCGACCTCGGATCCGCTGTACGGCGAAGGCACTGTGCGCGAGGACGGCCGCAAGATGCACCCGATGTATCTGATCCGGGTCAAGAGCCCGGCCGAGTCGAAAGGCGAGTGGGACTACTACAAGATCCGCACCAGCATCCCCGCCGAGGAGGCCTTCCGGCCGCTGTCCGAGGGCAACTGTCCCTTGGTGGCGAAGAAGTAGGAAGGGTGAGGGTGGCTGCGCTGCCCTCACCCTCCCAACCTGACGGTTGGGCCCCTCCCTCTCCCGCACGCGGGCGAGGGGCTAACCTGGCAACCCTCGCCCACGACAGTGGGAGAGGGAGGGGCCCGCGCAGCGGGAGGGTGAGGGTTTCCCTTACCCTAAGAACCCGCCGCTGGCCAGCAGCAGTTCGCCGGTGATGTAGTCGGCTTCGGGCAGGCACAGAAGATAGACGGCACCGGCCGCCTCCTCCGGGGTGCCGCCGCGGCCGAGGGGAATCATCTTTTCCATCTGGGCGATGAATTCCGGCTGGATGCCCATCTTCACCTCGCGGCCGGCGATCACCGCGGTTTCCTCGCCCGAGCCGATCGGCTTGGTGATGCGGGTCTTGATCCAGCCGAAAGCGACGCAATTGACGTTGATGTTGTAGCGGCCCCATTCCTTGGCCAGGGTCTTGGTCATGCCGACGATCGCCGCCTTGCCGGCGGCATAGGCGATCTGCCCCGGATTGCCGTTGACGCCGGCGATCGAGGAAATGTTGACCACCTTGCGCTGCACCACTTCGCCGCGTTCCTTTTCGGCCTTGGCGGCGGTCTTGAAGTATTCGGCGGCGGCGCGCAGCACCCGGAACGGGGCCGAGGCATGGACGTCCATCATGGCGTACCATTGCTCGTCGCTGACCTTCTGGACGACTCCGTCCCAGGGATAGCCGGCGTTGTTGACGATGATGTCGATGCGGCCCCAGCGGTCCAGCGCCGCCTTGACGAAGCGTTCGCCGAAGTCCTTGGCGGTGACGTCGCCGACCACCGCCAGCGCCTCGGAACCGGCCGCCTCGATGGCCGCGACGGTTTCCGCCGCCGGAACCGGATCGAGGTCGTTGACCACCACCTTGGCCCCTTCGCTTGCCAGCTTGAGGGCGATCGCCTGCCCGATGCCGCGGCCGGAGCCGCTGACCAGGGCCACCTTGCCTGCCAATTTGCTCATCTGATGCATCCCCTGTGTTTAACCCCTATTTCTCATACCCACGCCGCTGGCATCGCGTTTTGGGGAGGCGATCCGGCAAGTCGCGGCCCGACGCCAAGGCTGGATTGCCTAGGCTAGGGCCGCGACGCCGACGGTCGTCCGCCAAAACGCGACCCCCAGCGCGCTTCGCGCGCAATTTATTGCCATTTGTCGGCGAAGCCGACGGGCGGGGAAAATATGGCGACAGACTGCGTTGCCGGTCTTGCACGATGCGCCGCATCGTGCTGCACCCGTCGCCTGTTCTGTCACCATATTTTCCTCCGTGCCAACGACGTGGGTATGAGAAATAGGGGTTAAGCGCGCCGGTCAGGCGTCGGTGACCTGCAGGACCACGGCCATGGCGCCGTCGCCGGCGGCGCAGCCGCTGAACAGGCCGTAGCCGCCGCCCCGGATGGCCAGTTCCTCGATCACCTCGATGACGCCGCGGGTTCCCATCGGGGCCTGCGGATGGCCCCACAACAGCGACGAGCCGTAATTGTTGAAGCCGTTGACGTCGATGCCCAGCGCCGAAGCGAAGGCGAAGTCGTTGGCGGTGAACGGATTGTGCAGCTTGACGGCATCGATCTGGCGGATGTCGAGGCCGGCCTGGTCGAGCGCCATCTTGGCCGCCGGCGCCGGCGCCTTGGGCATGAAGGACGGTTCGACCCGTTTCTGCCCGAAGCCGAGGATGCGCACGGCGATCTTCGGATTGCGCGACAGTTCCCGGGCGCGCGGCGGGGTGGCCAGGATGATCCCGGCATTGCCGTCGGCCGGATGGGTCTGGCAACCGAAGGTGATGGTGCCATCGGCAACCACCGGCTTCAGCTTGGCGAGGCCCTCGGCGGTCGAGCGGGTCACCCCTTCGTCGCCGTCGAGGCTGCCGGCCACCTTCTTGAAATTGGCCGAGGGGACCTCGAAGGGCAGGGTCATGAAGCGCTTCAGGAAGGCGCTGTCATTGGCCACCGCGGCCTCGTACTGCTGCTGCCGGTGGAGCACCAGGTCATGCTGGCGGGCGGTATCGAGCCGCAGTTCCGCCGCCACGTTCTCGGCCGTCACCAGCATCGATTTGGTGGTGTAGGGGTCGTATCCGAAGTTGTCCATCACCCACTCTTCGGAGGTCCCGGTGCCGCCCGGCGCGCCGGGTTGCGGGTAATAGACATGCGGGCCGTTGGAGGTGCGGTCGCAGGTGATGGCGAGCGCGGTGCCGGCCAGACCGGCCTGGATCTCGGCGGCGGCGGTCAGCAGGCAGCGCACCCCGGTGGCGCAGGCCTGCGAGTTGGTGGGGCCGGTGACCCGGTCGGCCCCGATCATCCCGGTCAGCCACGGCACCCCGAAGAACGAGTGCTTCTGCGGCACCGAAATGCCCAGTACGGCAAAATCGAACAAGTCCGCTGACAGCTGCCGCTTGGCCAGTTCGCGCTTGGCGACATGGGCGGCAAATTCCATCGAGTGCAACTGGGCGAAGGCGCCCTGCCAGCGGGCGAACGGCGTCGACCAGTAACACCCATAGGGGATTTCGGCGATGTAGCTCATGGCATGCCTCTGCTAATCGAGAACGACATGGGCCGAGCCGGCAAGGATTGGCTCGCCCTTTTGATTGACCGCGGAAAGCTCCAACTCGACCAGTTTGCCGGCCGGGCTGTCGCTCTTCGCCGTGACCCGGCCGCGACAGGTGATGCTGTCGCCGGGGAAGGCCATGGCGGTGAAACGGGCAGAAAACTTCCGGATGGACCGTTGCGGCACCCAGTCGGTGAGGAGCCGCCCGAGGAAGGCCATCGGCAGCATGCCATGGGCGATGATGCCGGGCAGGCCGTTGCTGCGCGCCTGTTCGTCGTCGATATGGATCGGATTGAAGTCGCCGGAGGCCCCGGCATACATGGCGATCTGGACGCGGGCGAGCGGCGGCATGACGCGCTCGGGAATCGTCGAGCCGACCTCCAGGTCGTTGAAACGGACGGTCATGGCAATTCCCTTCAGCCGTTGCGCACGACGATCACCGAGCGCAGGTCGCAAAGCGGCCGCCCATCCTGGTGGACCAGGGGGATCTCGGTGGTGATGATTTGCAGCAGGCCGCCCTTCTTTTCGACATAGTCGACGACGGTCTGGCGGCCGTTGACGACGTCGCCGGCGCAGATCTCGTTGTGATAGACGAAACCTTGCTCGCCATGGACGGTCCGCGCCTTGTCGATGCCACAGTCGGTGAGCACGGAGAAGCCCTGGTCGGCCTCCATGATGATGGCCCAGCCGAAGCTGGGTGGGGCCAGCAAGGAGCGGTAGCCTGCGGCGCGGGCGGCATTCTCGTCGAGATAGAGCGGATTGGTTTCGCCGATGGCCTTGGCGAAGGCGCGCAGGCGGCCTTTCTCGACCTCGACGCTGAAGGGCGCGTATTGCCTGCCCACGATGCTCTTGTCGAGCATGGAGCCCTCCCTGATTGTTATGACGTCTTTGGGAGCAGCCGGAGAGTGCTCCGGCGGCCCGACAGGACGGTAGCGCCATTCCGGCTGTCTCGCAAGGTCAAACTGTTGCACTTATAAACAATACTATATGCCAACATTGCCTCACTTGCCCTGCAGCCGGGGCGGGGAGGCGGAGAATTGCGTCGCCGCCGAGCCAACAGTAGAGTATCCAACAATCGTGGTGGCCAGCCATGCCGGGCGGGCCCCGATGCCGCCCGCGGGCGCGCAAGGAGAGCAAAGTGGGAGTTCGCAAGAAAGCCGTCGCGGCCGATTCCGTCAGTTCCGTGGTCAATCGGGAAACGGCTGCCTCCACCCCGGTGGATGTCCAACGTCTGAATCGCTTCGTCGGTTACGCGCTGCGGCGCGCCCAGGTCGCCTATTTCGGCGATTTCGCCCGCGCCGTCGGCGGCACCGACATACGCCCGGCCGAGTTCGCCGCCCTGGTGGTGATCAGCGCCAATCAGGGCCTGACCCAATCGGCCATCGCCTTGGTTCTCGGCATCGACCGGTCGGCGGGGGTCAGCCTGATCGACCGTCTGGAAAGCAAGGGCCTGGCGCTGCGCGTTCCGGTTCCCACCGATCGTCGCTCTTACGCCATCATGTTGACGGCGGCCGGCCAGGAACTGCTTGGCCAGTTGATGACCAGCGTGACCGAGCACGAAGACCTGATGCTGAAGAATCTCAGCAAGGCCGAGCGCGACACCCTCCTCGAACTGCTGCACAAGCTCTACTAGGGCACGGACAGATTCAGAATTTTAACCACCAAGGACACCAAGCGGGCTGAGTGGCTGCAATGCCTGGAGGGCTTCGGCAGGCAGATCGTTGTTTCAGTCTTCAATGCTCATTCGTGACGCGATGCGTCGTCTGGTTCTGTAAGGCGTCTTGGTGTCCTTGGTGCGCTTCGTGGTTTACAACCAGCTTCCCCCTTCCAATTTTGTTTATGACTTCCTTTGTTGTTGGCATAAACAAAATTTCTTGACGCTTGGCCTCGGCCCTGGTGAGACTATTCCAGACGAGCGGCGAGAACAGCCGCCGGATCAAGAACGGCCGAGCTCTGACCAACAGCACAAAGGCGAAAAGCCGTCAGAGCAGCCGACGAGGAAACTGCTGGGAGGGACGCATCCATGAGCAAGGCGCCATTTGCCAAGATCGACTTCGCGCCGGCGCGGGTCGAGGTCAGGCCGTTGGAGGGCGGCGGCTATCTGCTGCGATCGCCGCAGGAACTGGGGCCCTATGCGCGCTGCCTGGGCGATCTGCTGGTCCATTGGGCGGAGCGCACGCCGGACCGGCGTTTCATCGCCGAGCGGGCGGCCACCGGTTGGCGCAGCCTGACCTATGGTGAAACGCTGACGGCGGTCGAGGCCATCGGTCAGGCACTGCTCGACCGCCGGCTGTCATCCGAGCGTCCGGTGGCGATCCTATCCGACAATTCGATCGATCACGCCCTGCTGACCCTGGGCGCCATGCATGCCGGCATCCCGGCGGCGCCGGTTTCCCCGGCCTATTCCCTGATGTCGAAGGATTTCGGCAAGCTGCGCTACATCCTGCAAACGCTGAACGCCGGCCTCGTCTATGCCGCCGACGGTCAGCGCTTCGCCGGCGCCCTGGCGGGCGTCGATCTGGGCGGCGCCGAGGTGGTCAACAGCGTCAATCCGGTCAGCGGCGCGACGCCGTTCGCCCAGCTCACCGAGACCCGGCCCGGGCCCGGGCTGGCCGACGCTTTCGCCGCCATCCGGCCGGACACGGTGTGCAAGTACCTGTTCACCTCGGGCTCGACCGGCATGCCCAAGGGGGTGATCAACACCCATCGCATGCTGTGCTCGAACCAGCAGGCGATCGCCCAGCTATGGCCGTTCCTGGCGGAAAAACCGCCGGTGATCGTCGACTGGCTGCCGTGGAATCACACCTTCGGCGGCAACCACAACTTCAACCTGATCCTCCTCCATGGCGGGACCCTGTATATCGATGAAGGCAAGCCGGTTCCCGGACTGATCGAAAAGACCGTAGCCAATCTGCGCGAGGTTTCGCCGACGCTCTATTTCAACGTGCCGCGCGGCTACGACATGCTGCTGCCGTTTCTGGCCGCCGACGAAACGGTGCGGAACAGCTTCTTCGGCGAAATGGACCTGATCTTCTATGCCGCCGCGGCACTGCCGCAGAACCTTTGGGAATGGCTCGAGGATCTGTCGATCCAAGCGCGCGGCAAGCGGGTTCCGCTGGTGGCCTCGTGGGGCAGCACGGAAACCGCCCCGATGGTGACCAGCGTGCATTACGCCATCGAGCGGGCCGGGGTGATCGGGCTTCCGGCGCCCGGCTGCGAGGTCAAGATGGTGCCCAACGCCGGCAAGCTGGAACTTCGTGTGCGCGGCCCCAATGTCATGCGCGGCTATCTGAAGCAGGACGAGTTGACCAAGGCCGCCTTCGATGAGGAAGGGTTCTACAAGATCGGCGACGCCGGTCGCTTCGCCGATGAGAACGACCCCGCCAAAGGGATCGAGTTCGACGGCCGCATCGCCGAGGACTTCAAGCTGATGAGCGGGACCTGGGTCCATGTCGGGGCGCTGCGGGTCAAGGCCATCACCGCCTGCGCGCCGGTGGTGCAGGACGCGGTGATCACCGGTCACGACCGGGAAGAGGTCGGCATGCTGGCCTTCGCCAACCCGGCCGGCTGCCTGTCGCTGTGCAAGGATCTGCCGCCCGATACGCCGCTCAGGGTGCTGATGGCCCGCCACGAGGTTCGCCAGCATTTGGCCAAGGCGCTGGCCGGGCTGGCCGGCGAAGCGACCGGTTCGTCCGGCCGCATCACCCGGGCCCTGATGATGGACGAGCCGCCGAACATCGACGCCAACGAAATCACCGATAAGGGCTACATCAATCAGAGGGCGGTGCTGATGCGCCGGTCCGGCCTGGTCGACCGGCTCTACGCCGACCAAGCGGACCCCGAGGTGATCCACCTGTCGGCGGCGGAAGCGTCCCTGTGATCGATTACCGCGCGCCGATCGACGACCTTCTGTTCGCCCTGCGATACGCCGCCGAGGCGGAACGGTTGCCCGGATGGGATGGCGAATTGGCGGCCGCGGTGCTCAACGAGGCGGGGCGTCTGATCGACCAGGAGATCGCCCCGTTGGACCCCATCGGCGACACGACGCCGGCCCGGCTGGAAGGCGGCCGGGTCAAGATGGCGCCGGCCTTCGTGACCGCCTATCACGCCTTCCGCGACGGCGGCTGGCCGGGCTTGGCCATGGAGGAACGGTTCGGCGGCCAAGGGCTGCCGCATGTGCTCGCCTCGGCGGTGTCGGAGATGCTATCCGGTGCCTGCATCTCCTTCCAGATGGTGCTGTCCCTCGGCCAGGGGGCCATGCGCACGCTGGCGGTGAACGGCTCGCCCGAGCAGAAGGCAAGGTGGCTGCCGGGCCTGGCTTCGGGCCAATGGCTGGCCACCATGTGCCTGACCGAACCGCAGGCGGGGTCCGATCTGGGGCTGATTCGCAGCCTGGCCAGTCCGACGGCGGCCAGTCCGACGGCGGAGGGCGGCTGGTCGATCGCCGGCAGCAAGATCTTCATCTCGGGGGGCGACCAGGACCTGACCGGGCGTCAGCTGCATCTGGTGCTGGCCCGCACGCCGGACATGCCGCCCGGGGTAAAAGGACTGTCGCTGTTTCTCTGCCCCTCGGAGTTCGAGGACGGCAGCCGCAACGGGGTCTCGGTGCTGCGCCTGGAAGAAAAAATGGGCATGCATGCCTCGCCCACCTGCCAGATGGCCTTCGACGGGGCGCGGGCCGAGCTGATCGGCCGGCCCGGCGAAGGGCTGGCCCGCATGTTCACCATGATGAACGCCGAGCGCATGGATGTCGCGGTGCAGGGAATCGGCCTGGCCGAGGTGGCCGGCCAGCGGGCCCGCGCCTATGCCGGCCAGCGGCGGCAGGGACGTTCCGGCCCGGCGGGGGCCGCCCTGATCAACACCCATGCCGATGTGCGGCGCATGCTGCTGACCCAGATGGCCCTGTCCTTGGGCTGCCGGGCGATGGCCTATCGCACCCTGGTCGAGCTCGAACTGGGCGAACGGCCGGCCTTGGTCGAGTTCCTGACACCGGTGTGCAAGGCCTTCGCCACCGATGCCGCGGTGGAAGCCGCCCAGGCCGCCATCCAGGTGCATGGCGGTTATGGCTATCTGCGCGAATACCGGGTCGAACAGATCCTGCGCGATGGCCGCATCACCCAGATCTACGAAGGCACCAACGGCATCCAAGGGATGACGGTGGCGGGCCGGCTGCTGCGCCTCGACGGCGGAGCCTGTGCCCACGCCTTCCGCGACCATCTGGAAGAGTCGGTGGGCTTCGCCGCCGCCGCCGGGCTGGATGCCACCGCCGCCGCCCTCGAGCGGACCGTCGATGCCTGGGATCTGGCGGTGGCGGCCATGCTCGGCCAAACCGAGATCGGCTATACGGCGCAGGCCTTACTGCGGTTGGCCGGCCTGGCCACCTTCGGCGCCGCCTGGGCCCGGCTGGAAGCTGCGGCCGAGCGGGCGCCGCAGCCGGCCCGCATCCGCGTCCTGGCCGACTTCGTCCGCCGCTGGATGCTGCCCGAAGCGATCCACCTGGCGACCCTGTGCCGCAGTGGTTTCGTCGCCGCGGCGGGTGACGAGGTCTTCGGCTGACCCTGCATATGCAATGACGGCATGGCCGATCAATGCAACACGGACGAACGCAGATGCCGCTTCGCGGCGCACGGACCATAAGGACCATGATAAGGGAAACCATTCGTCCGCGTTCGTCCGCGGATGCCCGTGTCCGTCCGTGTTGCTTCGTGGATGTATGTGGGGCGAGGGCAGTTGGGAGTGGGACGATAGCCTTGGGTTGCCGGGCCTTGGGCTGGATCCCCGCCTATAGTTGGCGCGATAAACATTTACGGCAGGCAACATTTCTGCCATATTGGTCGGCGAGTTACGATCCTGTCTCGGTCGTTACCGACGCGGCAGGCCGCCAGCTGAAGGCTCGCGACGGCCTGCATCCGGCCCCCGAGGAATCGCTTCCATCGGGGGACCTCCCTGAGCCACACTAGGGCCGAATGGCGGGAAACTTGCTGTTCGGCCTTCTTCTTTTTGGGCCGTTCGTCGGATTGCGCGGCCTGGCCGCGCGCCTATCTCTTGCGTAGTCGCAAGCGAGCACTGCCAATGACCGACCCGCATCCCTTCCGACGGCTGTACGAGGCCAATCACCAGCCAATCCTGCGCCTTCTTGCCCGCATCGTCGGGGCGCGGGACGCCGAAGACCTGACGCAGGTGGTATTCGCCAGGGCGGCGCGGGCTTTGCCGAGATTCCGCGGCGAATCGCAGGCGGCCACCTGGCTTTACCGGATCGCGGTGAACAGCGCCGCCGACTGGTTGCGCAGCCGCGCGACGCACGAGGAAAGAGTGACCGTACCGCTCCCCGAACAAGCCGATCCGGCCACGCCGGACTCCTCGCCGGAGCAGGACCTGGTCCGCAAGGAGATGGGGGATTGCATCCAGGATGTGATGTCGCGACTGCCGCCACGCGACCGGGCCGTCCTGATGCTCGGTGAACTCGGTGGCTTGACCGACGCGGAAGTCGCCGAAACCCTTGGCATCACCAGGGGCAACGCCAAGGTCCGGTTGCATCGGGCGCGGGCCAGGCTGAAGGTGGCGCTCGAAGCCGGTTGCGACTTCTATCGCAACGACGACAACGAATTTGCCTGCGAGCCGAAGCGGGCGACCGGATGCGCCCCCGGCGCCAACTGCAGCACCGCAAGGCGGTGATTCCACCGACCCCGCTGTAACCTTTCCGGGCTCCTCTTCGTCCAAATAATCAGAACGAGGAGGTGATGACCATGTGCATCGCGGCAATGTTCGAGTCTCTGCCCGGGGCAGTATGGGCGCTGCTGATCCTCCTCGGCTTCATCCTGTGGTGGCCGCTGGGTCTCGCCTTGCTGGCCTATGCGCTGTGGAGGGGAAAAATGAGATGTTGTGGTGGTGGCTTCGGCCTGTGGAACGATCGTGCCGGCCTGATGGGGCGGGCACAGGAGTGGTGGCGGCAGGTCCAGACAACCGGCAACCGGAGCTTCGACGATTATCGAACCGAAACCCTGCGGCGGCTGGAAGAGGAGGAACGGGAGTTCAGAAACTTCGTCGAACGGCTGCGTCGGGCCAAGGACAAGGCCGAGTTCGAGCAGTTCATGGCCGAACGTCGGGCGGGGCCGGCGCATTCCGCGCCGGATTGATCCTTGCATTCGGGCTCAGGTCAGATCCGAAATGCGGCAGACGGAGTGCCAGGCTTCGTCATCATCGGCCCATCCGGCCTGTCTGTGGTGCGGCGCCGACGGGTCATTGGTGTGGCGATGCGGGCCTGGCACATCGGCCTCGGCCAGATGGGTCATGCCGTGACAGTACCAGTGGCCATCGCTCACCAGGACGAGATGTCCCTCACAATGCGGGTCGGGGCATTGTAACGAGTGGTGTTCCTCGCCGAATCTCCGGTTTGCCGCGTGGTCTTCGGGGTGCATGGCGGTTGCCCTTTCGTCGCGCGGATTGATTGTCGACCGGCGAGTTCGCCTTAAAGGCAGCATACTACGGCCGAACAACGCCGACGCCGCGGCAAAGGGTTGATCCTGCTCTACTGCTAATGGAGTATCGGGCTCAGCGCTCCGGAACGTCGACGCCGGCGATGACAGCGCCAACGATGCGGGATAGGCTCGTCGCGGAGCCCCGCCGCCCATGCGCATCGATTTCCTTGGCCTCGAAGCCTTCCTCAATATCGCCGAACTGGGCAGCTTCCAGCAGGCCGCGGCCCGTCTCAACCTGTCGCAGACGGCGCTCAGCCACCGCATGAAGAAACTCGAGGACGACCTCGGTCTGCGCCTGTTGATGCGCACCACCCGCCAGGTCAGTCTGACGCCCGCCGGGCTCGACTTCCTGCCCAAAGCGCGGCGCATCCTCGACGAGCTGTCGCTGTCGGTCGAAGCGCTGCGTGAGCAGGGCCGTCGCCATCAGGAACAGATCGCCATCGGCTGCCTGCCGACCATCGCCGTCAGCCACCTGCCGTGCGTCCTCAGGGAATTCGCCACGACCTATCCCAACGTGTCGGTGCAGGTGTTCGACAATTCGGCCCTGGAGATCGCCGAACTGGTGCAGTCGGGTGCCGTCGCCTTCGCCGTCACCCTGATCTCGACCACCGCCTGGGACGTCGAGGCCAAGCCCCTGTTGAAGGAACCATTCGTCCTCTTGTGTCGCGACGACCATCCCTTCGCCCAGGCGGCCTCGGTCAACTGGTCGGCGCTCGAAGGAACGCCGCTGGTGCGGATCAGCCCGCGGGCCGGCAACCGGGGACTGATCGACGCGGCGCTCGGCAGCCGGCGCGAGGCGCTGCAGTGGCGCTATGAGGTGCAGCACGTTGCCACCGCCGTCGGCATGGTGCTGGCCGGCATCGGCCTGAGCGTCGTGCCCCGTCTGGCGATCGATCTGCCGGGAACACCGGGACTGGTCGCCGTATCGTTGCGCAATCCCAGTATCACCCGTTCGCTGGGCATCATCCAGAAACGCGGTTTGCCCTTGCCGCCAACCAGCCAAGCCCTGCAGGACCTGTTCATCGGCGCCTTGCGCAGCCGGGCGGCAGTGCCGGGATTAGTGAAATAAATGCATTAAACGATGTAATTATCTCATTTGATTGCGGGGCCGGGTTGCGCCAGTCTCTTGCATCCGGATCGAGGCGGAGCGGGGACGAGGATATGGCGAAGCAAGGGATGCGGGTGGCCTTGATCGGTTATGGCGAGGTCGGCCACATCTTCGCCCGCGATCTCCTGGCGGCCGGCTGCGCCAGGGTTTCCGCCTATGACATCCTGTTCGAAGATGCCGCGGCCGGTCCGGCCCATCTGGCCGACGCCCGGGCCGCCGGGGTCGAGCCGGCCTCCACTGCCGCCGAAGCCGCCGCGGGGGCCCAGCTGGTCATCTCGGCGGTGACGGCCACCGCCTCGCTCGCCGTCGCCGGGCTGGCCGGCGGTTACCTGCGAGCGGGACAGGTGTTCCTCGACATCAATTCGGTTTCGCCGGAGACCAAGCTGGCCTCGGCCGCAGCGGTCGAGGCGGCGGGCGCCCAGTATGTCGAGGCCGCGGTCATGGCCCCGGTGCCGGGCGCCGGTCTTGCCGTGCCGATCCTGCTCGGCGGGGCGACCGCCGCACAGGTGGCGCCCGGCTTGACCGAACTCGGCATGAATGTGCGGGTGGTCGCGACCCAGATCGGCCGTGCTTCGGCCACCAAACTATGCCGCAGCATCGTGATCAAGGGCCTGGAGGCCCTGATGGTCGATTGTGCCGCGGCGGCCCGCGACTTCGGCGTCGAGGACGACGTCTTCCGGAGCCTGCAGGAGAGTTTTCCGTCGATCGATTTCGCCCGTCTGGCGCAAGCCATGGCCGGCCGCGTGCGTCAGCACGGTGTGCGCCGTGCCGCCGAAATGCGCGAGGCGGCCGCCATGCTGGCGGCGGTCGGCCGCGACCCGGCGCTTGCCGCCGCCATTGCCGCGGCGCAGGAGCGGGGCGCGGCCAAAGGCTGAATAACGGACAACGACTGGGGGGACAATGATGAACAGGCGGGAGCAGCATAAGCTGCTGGTTGATAATCCCGTCAGGCTGTTCGGCTTTCGGCAGTAACGGGTCTGGAAAAGGGGCTCAAGGGGGGCGTTCATGGTCAGCAAGCGTGGGGAAGCCAAGGCGATCGGCGCGCCGAAACCCTGGTACAAGAAGCTTTGGGTGCAGGTGTTGCTGGCCATGGTGGTCGGCATCCTGCTCGGCCACTTCTATCCGCAGACCGGCACCGCCATGCAGCCGCTCGGCGACGCCTTCATCAAGGCCATCCGCGTCCTGATCGCACCGATCATCTTCTGCACAGTGGTGCATGGCATCGCCCGCATGGCCGACGTGGCGAAGGTTGGTCGCGTCGCCATCAAGACGCTGATCTATTTCGAGGTCATCACCACTATCGCCCTGGTCATCGGCCTGGTGGTGGTCAATCTCTGGCAGCCGGGGGTCGGCATGAACGTCGACCTGGCCAAGGTCGACACCTCGACGGTCAAGAACTACATCGCCCAGACCCAGAACACCGATGTCGTCAGCTTCCTGATGAATATCATTCCGTCGACCTTCATGGGCGCTTTCGCCGAGGGGCAGGTGCTGCAGGTGCTGTTCCTCGCCGTGCTGTGCGGCTTTGCCCTGGTCTGGCTGGGGGAGCGCGGCAAACCGGTGCTCGCCCTGATCGACGCCACCTCGCAGATGCTGTTCGTCGTGGTCGCCATCATCATGTGGGCGGCGCCGCTCGGCGCCTTTGGCGCCATGGCCTTTACCGTCGGCAAATTCGGCGCCGGCTCGCTGGTGTCGCTGGGCAAGCTGCTAGGCGGCTTCTACGTGACCTGTCTGATCTTCGTGTTCGGCGTGCTGTGGCCGATCTCGCACTGGTGCGGCTTCAGCCTGTTCAAACTGCTGCGCTATATCCGCGACGAGCTGCTGATCGTCTTCGCCACCACCTCGTCGGAGACCGTGCTGCCGCGCATGCTGGTGAAGTTGAAGCATCTGGGCTGCGAAGAGAGTGTGGTGGGGTTGGTCATTCCCACCGGCTACTCGTTCAATCTCGACGGCACCTGCCTGTATCTGGCCTCGACCGCGGTATTCCTGGCCCAGGCCACCAACACGCCGCTCGATCTGTGGCATCAGGTGGGATTGCTCGCCGTGCTGCTGCTGACCTCCAAGGGGGCGGCGGGGATCGCCGGCGCCGCCTTCGTCGTGCTGGCCGCCACCTTGGCCTCGACCGGTACCATTCCGGTGGCCAGCGTCGCCCTGGTGCTGGGCATCCATCGCCTGATGTCGGAAGGCCTGACGCCGACCAATCTGGTGGGCAATGCGGTGGCCACCATCGTCATGGCGAAATGGGAAGGGGCGCTCGACGTGGCGCAGATGAACCGCGTGTTGAACGGCGAGGCCGAGCCGAATGCCGTCTGACCTCGTCGTTCGCCGAAGGCTCGGAAGCTTGGAACAGCAACATGGACGAACCCGGATGCCGCTTCGCGGCGCACGGACGACACGGACAAAGGCAAATTATTCGTCCGTGTTCGTCCGCGGTTGTCGGTGTCCGTCTGCGTTGATCCTCACATCACCCCCGGCCAAATCCTCCCCCAGCAAGGGGGGCCGCTTACGCCGCCTTGCTTTCCAGGGCCAGTACGGCCGAGGCCGTGTTGGAAATCGGAATGTGATAATTGCTGTAGATGGTCTCGACCGCATCGCCCAGGGCGCCGCGCATGGCCAGCCAGTTGAGCACCTCGATCCCTTGGCTGCCGGAAAGCTCGACCAGTTCGTGGTTGGAATATCCGGTCAGGGCGCCCGGCTGCCGAACCAGCTTGTCCAGGCACAGCTGGTCGAAGGCCTTGTTGATGAAGCCGGCCCGCGTTCCGTCGAGCTGATGCGACAGACCGCCGGTGCCCATCACCAGAACGTTCAGATCCTTCTCGTAGGAGCGGATGGCGCGGCCGATGGCCTGGCCGAACTTCAGGCAGCGGGCCGCCGAGGGCAGCGGATGCTGCACGGTGTTGATCGATATCGGGATCACCCGGACCGGCCACGCCTTGTCGCCCGGCCATACCAATTGCATGGGGACGACGAAGGCATGGTCGACCAGCATCTCCTGGCAGGTGACGATGTCGAATTCATCGGCGACCAGGGATTCGATGAGGTGCCAGGACATTGCGGGATCGCCCTGGAACGGACGGACCAGCGGCAGGCCCCAGCCTTCGTCGGCGTTGCGGTATTCGGTGGCGGCGCCGACGGCGAAGGTCGGCATCTTGTCGAGGAAGAAGTTCAGGCCGTGGTCGTTGTAGATCAGGACCACGACATCCGGACGGTCGCGCTCGAGCCACTGGCGGACCGGCGGGAACATGTCGAAGAAAGGCTTCCAATAGGGGGCGTTCTGCAGGCCCTTGGCGATCGCGTTGCCGATCGACGGGACATGCGTGGTGCCGACGCCACCGATAATTCTTGCCATCGCTTACTTCCCCCGTTCGAGCAGCATCGCCTTGAAGGCTTCGACCGACATTCCGGTCTGCTGGGCGCCGATATCCTGCACATTGAGGCCGAAGATGCCGGCGAA
>CAIOJO010000261.1 GCA_903858635.1 uncultured Telmatospirillum sp.
ACCCTGCGAGCCGCCCTGCTGGCCCATCAGGCCAAGCATTCCATCAACCCCGATCTTGAACAGCACGCCAAGGCCGCGTAGCCTGTTCAGACCGTGACGCCTGCCGAGCGAATTTCAACACGGCTCGGGACAATCCCGCCGAACGTGCCGCCCCGGCTCGTTCGGCGATCTCTTTGATCCCCGCCTTGTCGCTCTTAAACACATGGTTGATTAGCCAATCGCGAAGAAAAGACATCAAATCCGAGGTCAGTGTCGCTTTTCCCGCCAGGTACTCCTGCTGGAATTTGCCTACCTTGGCGGCTAGATCGGCGTGGATCTTCTTGTGTTCGGCCAAGCTCTTGAGCCCGCCCTCGGCCCAGATCGCCTCTTCGCGGGCAAAATGGCTAACCGTGTACTGCACTAGGTTGTTAAGAAGCCCGGCAACGGAATCGTGTCCTTTTCCGCGCAACATGGCCTGGTTCAACTCGTTGACGTACTGGACCAGCATCTTATGGTCTGCATCGACCTCGGCATGTCCGCTGACCCAGTTCGGCCCCCATTCCAGGCTGGCGCCTTCACTTTGCAGACCGATCAGGAAATCATCGGCGACAGCGCTGAGGGACTCGGCCTCGCGGCCCAGTCGGTAAGCCGCCGACAAAACTTCTTCCGCTGCTTTGTTGCCTTCGGTGGCGTCGTCGCTGACGCCGGCAATGTTGTGCGCCACCTCGACGGTGCTGCTGTGGGCCTCATGAATATTACGGGTGATTTCCTGGGTTGCGAATCCCTGCTGCTCGACCGTTGCGGCGATGACACCCGACACCTGGTCCATCTCTCGAACGATTGACGCGATGTCACTGATCGCCTCAACAGCCTGCATGGTCTGCTGTTAAACCGAAGCAATCTGGGCACCGATTTCCTCGGTCGCCTTTCCCGTCTGATTGGCGAGGGTCTTCACTTCGTTGGCGACGACGGCGAAACCCTTCCCGGCTTCCCCCGCCCTGGCCGCCTCGATGGTGGCGTTGAGCGCCAGCAGATTGGTCTGACTGGCGATATCGTTGATCAGCTTGACCACGTCACCGATCTTGGTGGCGGCAACGGCAAGTCCCCGCACCAGCTGGTCGGTGGTGGTCGCCTTGGCGGCAGCGTGTTGGGCGATGGTGGTGGCGCGGGCCACCTGGATGGCGATTTCACGGCTCGAAGCAGCCAGTTCCTCGGAGGCAGCCGCAACCGTCTGCACGTTGGCGGCCGCCTGCTCACTCGCCACGGCCACCGCGCCTGTCTGCTGACCCGTCCGTTCAGAAATCTGGGTCATCAGCTGGGCGTTGCCCTCCAATTGTTCGGCAGAGGTAATTACGGTCCCAATGACTTCGCTGATCTTGACATTGAACTTCTCGACCAGTTCTCCTCGAGCTTGTACTGCTCGCGCCAGCTCGGCCTGCTCTGTCTTTTGTTGCTCCGCCAAATCGCGGCCATGCGCCATCTTGTCGCGAAAGATTTCCATCGAATTGGCCATGGCTCCCATTTCGTCGTTCCGAGCAGTGAACGGCACGGTGATGTGCAAATTGCCGTTCGCCATTTCCGACATGGCACCGGTCATTTTGGTCAAGGGGGTGTTGACAACATGACTAAAAAGGACGTGCGTCAGCCCTACGACCAACAACGACGCAACCAGCGCTCCGCCAATCATCATCGCTATATTCTGCCATAACTGTGAATATTCCCCGGCCAAGTCGAGACTAGACGAAAACACCGAAATCACGCCACCCTGGTCCTCTCCTATCATCTTGGCATGGCATCCGACACATTCTTTCTGCTCGGTTCCCCGGGTCACCCCATAGACGATGGGTATGCTATAGCGATAGGAATCGCCGACCACCCGGCCGACTGCCAGCCCGGATGCCAGGACTTCCCGGTCAATATCGTCCTGCGGTTGCTTCGGTATGGTCTTTGGCTCGCTTTTTGCCATGTATGTGGCCGTTTTTGTTCCCCAGGCGGTCCATAGTTTGCCCGGATAGTCCTTATTGCGGCTGACAAACCACTTATCGAACACCTCGTAGGCGACGGCTCCGGGGGACACCTCCTTCTTGCTGGCGGACAAATCGTCGTCGAATAACTGATCAGAGGACCCCATCTGGGCCCGCGTCTCCATGGCGCTATTGATCAAAGCGTTCATCGACTGAAGTTCGTTCGCCGAGAAGCGGCTGGCCTTGGTTTCAATGGCCATCAGTTGGATGACGGCGAAAGCCAAGATCGCCCCGGCAGAAAGCGCCAGTGTGCCAATGCCGGCCATGACCATGAATCGTCTGCGAAGCGACATGGAACGGTTTCCTTCGTTCGGTTAGGTGTATTCGGCGTTAAAACATTCGAACTCAACGACAGTCAACGGATGGCTAAACAGATAGCCCTGGCTGGCCGGGCAGCCCAAACTGATCAAGCAGGCAAGCTGCTCCTCGGTTTCGACCCCCTCGGCCAGCACCTCGAAATCGAGATTGTTGGCCAGGGCGACGACGGCTGAGGTGATTTCCATATCTGCCACGTCATGGGGGATGCCGCGCACGAAAGTCTGGTCGACCTTCAACTTGTCGATCGGAAAGCGCTTCAGATACGCCAGCGACGAGTATCCGGTCCCGAAGTCGTCGATGGCCAACCGCACCCCCAATGCCTTCAAGGCATGCAACTTGGCGACCGCCTCGTCGCCGTGCTCCATGAGGGCACTTTCGGTAATCTCCAGTTCCAGGCATTGAGGGGGTAGCCCGGTTTCTTCGAGAACAGCGCTCACCGTCGCTTCCAGGTTTCCCGATTTGAACTGATGGGGCGAGATGTTGACCGCTACCGTCTTCAGCATCGTCCCCGCATCGAGCCACAGCTTCATCTGCCGACAGGCGGTCCGCAACACCCACGCCCCAAGCGGGATGATCAGCCCGGTTTCCTCGGCCAGGGAAATGAAGCGGCCAGGAGCGACCAAGCCCTCGGTGGGATGGTTCCAGCGCACCAACGCTTCGACGCCGATCGTGCAACGGCTTCGGTTGTCGATAAGAGGCTGATAATGGAGAACGAATTCATCGCGATCGACACCTTGCCGCAACGCCAATTCCAATTCAACGCGGGCTTTGGCGGCGCAAGTCAACTCTTCGGTGTAGAAGCGGAAGGTGCCGCGTCCCGCGTTCTTGGCCAAGTACATGGCAGCGTCGGCGTTGCCGATGATCTGGTCGGCAACATCGCCGTCATCCGGAAAGATGCTGATGCCAACGCTGGTCCCGACATAGACTTCCCGTCCGCCCGACAGGGCGAACGGCTCCCTCAACTCATCGATCAGCGATTGGGCGAGTCCGGCGGCGTGCTGCAATCGCGACAGTAGCAGCAAGCGATTGGGCAGAGCGGTCAGCGGATCGTGGTGGGCGAGATGCTCGAGCCGGGATTCTGAGGCTTTGATGCGGCTGATGTCGGCGAAGGCACCTAAATAATTGACTACGTTTCCACCCGCGTCCCGAACCGTGCTGATGGTCAGCCACTCCGGATAGGTGTCGCCGCTCTTGCGCCGGTTCCAGATTTCGCCTTCCCAATAGCCATGGCAGGCGATGGCGCTGAACATGCGCTGATAGAAGGCGGCGTCGTGACGCCCCGACTTCAAGACGCGCGGATTCTGTCCCACCAATTCTTCCGGGCTATACCCGGTGATGCTGGTGACGGCGGGATTGACGGCCAGAATGGTACCATCTGCATCGGTGATAGTGATGCCTTCTTGGGTATTCGCGAACACCGCCGCGGCCAAGCGCAGCCCCTTCTCCTGCTCCACGCGTTGGGTAATGTCGCGGCTGACAGCGATGGTCTCGATTATGCAGCCGCCCTCACGCCGCACTTGGCCGTTGGATTCCAGCCAAAGGAAATGGCCGTTCTTGTGCCGGGTGCGAACAGAAACGCTTTGGTGGGCACTCAGGCACTCGTTAAAATCCGCCAGCAATTTCAAGTCGTCCGCATGGACGAATTCACTGATGCGGTGCCCCCTCAGATCTTCGGCGGCGGAACCGAGGATACGTTCATGGTCGCCAGAAACGTCGATGATGGTGCCGGTCGGCCGGAAGCGCCAAATCACATCCGGCGCGTTCGCCGCAAGGATGCGCAGCCTTTGCTCGCGGTCGTGCAGTCGCCAAATCAGCGCGACCAAAGTGCTCAGCAGAACGACGGCAATGACCGCCAGAATCACGGTTTCCCAAGCCCATGCCACCAAATAGTCGGAACGGGCAATCGCCACAACGATGTTGAATGGCGAGTCTTTGAGAACGCGGAAGGCGTAATTTCGCGATATTCCATCCAGTTGCGAGATGAATTCGGCATTTCCCGACATTTCGCCGGCCTTGATGCGCGTCGTCAGCTGGTCCTTGACTGCCTCGTTGTTCTCAAGAGAGATGTCGGGCCGCCGCAGCAGCAGTTGGCCACTGTCGGTGCGGCGGATCGACACGAGCCCCATTGCGCCTATGTTCAGCGCGTCAATCTCCTGACGAAGTCTGCCCAGGTCCATGGCGGCACCGACCGCGCCGAGAAAGCGGCCCTGCCGATCCTTGACGGCGATCGCGATGATCATCACCGGCCGTTCGACATATCTGCCGACGATTGCATTGGAGAATGTCGGGCCAGCATTTGGGTTGTTCTTCAGCGCCTTGAACCAATTGCGCTCGGCAACCGAAAGGCCATTGTCGCCGGCCCCAGCGCCATAGACAGCCTGGCCTTCTCCGTCAAAAACACGAAAGGCCGCAGTCTCTGGGAAGCCGCTCAAAAGTTCGGCTGCCATGCCTTCGAGCCGTGCCCGTCTCTCGTCGGTGACGGGCAGCAAAAAATCGTTTGGCTCTAGAGAATTGGCCAGCAGATGAAGGTCGCTTGCCGCGCGCTGGAAGCTCCGGTCGATGTTGGTGGCGAGGACGCTTGCAAGGTTGTCAGCATCCTTACTGGCTTCCCGCCGGGCGGTTTGATAACTGGTCCAGAACAGGACGCCAAACAGCAGGACCACGCCGGCCAGGATGACAGCGGGCGCGGCACGGACCACGCCTTGCGTGCGGGCCCGCGCACCACCATTGGGAATGTTCGGCGCCTCCAAGGCTTATCCTCCGCCAGCCTGAACGCCAACCTGGTTGGCTTCAGTTCCTGCCAAATAGGGCCAGCGGTCAGGCCCGACGGGCGATCTCTTTGACCCCCGCCTTGTCGGTCTCAAACACATGGTTGATTAGCCATTCCCTGAGGAAAGACATCAGCTCCGCGGTCAGCGTGGCTTTGCCGGCGAGGAACTCCTGCTGGAACTTGCCCACCTTGGCCACGAGGTCGGCATGAATGCGCTTGTGCTCGGCCAGACTTTTCAAACCGCCCTGGGTCCAGATCGCCTCTTCGCGGGCGAAGTGATCAACCGTGTACTGCACGAGTTTGTTGAGAATGCCGGCGGCCACGTCCTGCCCCACACCCTTCAGCATGGCCTGGTTCAACTCGTTGACGTACTGGACCAGCATCTTATGGTCTGCATCGACCTGCGGATGTCCGCTGACCCAGTTCGGCCCCCATTCCAGGCTGCCGCCACCGCTTTGCAAACGAATCACGAAATCGTCTGTCACCGCCCGCATCGACTCAGCCTGTCGGCTCAGGTCGCGGGCGGCCGAGAAGACCTCGCGGGCGGCTTGGCCGCTTTGCTGGGCGCCATTGCTGACGGCGACGGCGTTGCGCGCCACCTCGGCGGTGCCGGTATGCGCCTCCTGGATGTTGCGGGTGATTTCCTGGGTGGCAGCGCCTTGCTGCTCCACTGCCGCAGCAATGGCACTCGACACCTCGTCCATCTCCTGGATGGTGGTGGCAATGCCGTTGATGGCTTCCACGGCCTGCGCGGTTTGTTGTTGCACAGAAGTGATCTGGGCGCCGATCTCCTCGGTTGCCTTGCCGGTCTGGTTGGCCAAGTTCTTCACTTCGTTGGCAACCACCGCAAACCCTTTGCCGGCCTCGCCGGCCCGCGCCGCCTCGATGGTGGCGTTGAGCGCGAGAAGATTGGTCTGGCTGGCGATGTCGTTGATCAGTTTGACCACATCGCCGATCTTGGTCGCCGCTTCGGCCAGGCCACGCACCAGATGGTCGGTGGTCGCCGCCTCGGCCGCCGCATTCTGTGCGATGCCGCTGGCGCGGGCCACCTGCGCGGCGATCTCGCGGCTTGAAACCGCCAGTTCCTCCGAAGCCGCCGCCACCGTTTGCACATTGGCGGCGGCCTGTTCGCTTGCCGCTGCCACTGCGCTGGTCTGCTGACCGGTCTCCTCGGAGATTTGGGTCATCGTCTGCGCATTGCCTTCTAACTGCCCTGCCGAGGCAATCACTGTGCCGATCACTTCGGCGAGCTTGGAATTGAACTGTTCGACCAGACGTCCCTGGGTTTGCGCCGCTCTTCCCTTTTCAGCCTGCTCGGCGAGTTGCCGCTCAGTCATATTTCGCGATTGCACCATGGCATCGCGAAACACCTCCAGGGCACGAGACATCTTCCCGACTTCATCCTTCTGCTGAGCGAAATCGATGGGAATATCGAGCTTGCCGGCCGCCATCTCACCCATGTCGAAGGTCAGTCTGTTCAGCGGACGCACCAGGCCGCGCGCCACCGCTAGCGACAACCCGATCACCGCCATGCAGATGACGAGAACCAGAGCGCCAAAGGTGAGCGCGCTCTTGCGGAAGGCCGCCTCGATGTCATCAATGTAGATTCCGGTGCCGATCAGCCAACCCCAGGGGGCAAACCCCTTGACGTAGGACAGCTTGCGCACCGGCTGCTCGAAGCCAGGCTTCGGCCAATAATACTGGTAAAAGTCCGCCCCACGCGACTTGACGATGTTCACCATGTCGATGAACAGCAGCACTCCGTCCGGCGTCTTCATCTCGCCGATCGGCTTTCCATCAAGATCCGGCTTGATCGGGTGCATGACCATGGTCGGGGTCATGTCGTTGATCCAGAAGTAGTCATTGTCCCCGTAACGCATGGCACGAAGATCGGCCAATGCCGCCTGTTTGGCCGTTGCTTCGTCGAGACGCCCGCTTCTGACCTCGGCCTCATATCGGACCAGCAAGGAGTAGGCAGCTTCGGCAAGCTGCTTAACCTTAACCTTGCGACCTTCGAGAAGCTCGTCGTGAAGGTTGGAAAGCCCGACCGCCGTGACCAGGAAGATCCCGATCAGCGCGGCGCCAAGGATCAGGGAGACCTTGACAACCAGCCTGAGATTGGAAAACCAAGTCATATGCCGCTCCTCGCCAACACAAAGTCCACCAACTTGTGGGTTGCATGGACATTTCCCCCTGCCAGGACGCGCATCATTTGGAGTGCTGCACTGGCAACGAGCCGCAAAGATCACTACCCCGGAGAGAGTAGGAAACAGAGTGTGCTAGCGCGGCTCGCAAACGCCAGGACCCCACGGCCTTGCGACATATTATTAATTGTATTCGTGGGTGACAGAGTGCCTCACCCTTTGGCTGGGTGCAAGGATGAATATGTAATGGAAATGCAACACAATTCACATGACCGGATCATTCATGGAAGATGATGTAAATATAATGTGTCATCGACGCGACTTATGCTGACGGCCCTCTGATTCGGCAAGGAACTGGTGCCGGCCTGATCATTAACGCTGCCGCCAACATGTCGAAAAACAGGTGTTTGCCGACAGGCACCAGTTCCAGAGACTCTCAACCGCAGCAGCCCCCCTTCGCACCGCTCCCGCGTTCGATCTGCATCGGAGGGCACGGCACGGAACCGTAGGAACAGAATACGCAGCAGTCGCCCGATTTCGGGCGCAGAAGGGTGCCGCAGCCCTCACACTCATAGAAGAACTGGCAAGCGCCGGTCGGCATTTCTCAACTTTGCTATGGCCGCAGTTCGGGCAGGTGATTTCGGAATGTAGGTCAGGCTGCATGGTCACCACCGCTCGACGTCATTCTTAATGACCGAAAGGTTGGGACGCCGTGGATATCGGCCAGATCACACCCTCCGCTTTTCCTTTCGAATTGGAGTGTGGTGTGGTCAATGCCGAATTTGTCATGCAACACGGTGCTCAGCTTGCCCAGCAGATCGTCGTCCACCGTCGCCTGTGGATTGACCAGATGTGCCGTCAGCGCTACCGATGTGGTGCTGAGCGGCCAGATGTGCAGGTCATGGATGGCGATAACGCCCGGAACTTCCGACAGAAATTCCTCTACCGCAACGCGGTCGATACCAGCCGGAACGGCATCAAGGGCAAGATTGAGCGATTCTTGGAACAGACCCCAGGTCCCGATGGCGATCACGAGACCGATGCCGAGACTGATGGCTGGGTCGAGCCACAGCCAACCCGTTCGGCTCATGATGAACGCCGCCACCAACACGCCGAGGGTCACGCCAGCATCGGTCGCCATGTGCAGGAATGCCCCCCGGATGTTGAGATCGCTCTTGCTTCCGGCCATGAACATGGCCGCTGTCCCGGCGTTTACCACGATGCCGACCGCAGCAACCCACATGACCGTTTCCCCCGCCACCGGCTGGGGATTGGGCAGGCGCAGGATGGCCTCCCAGGCGATGCCGCCAACACCGACGAGAAGCACGACGGCATTAACCAGCGATGCCATGATGGAGGCCCGCCCGAAGCCGTAGGTCCGCCGCTGCGAGGCCCCTCTTCGGGCCAGCCATGCCGCTGCCCAGGCCAGTAGGAGGCCGGCGACGTCACCGAGGTTGTGTCCAGCATCGGCGAGCAGGGCAAGCGAATTGACGGCGAAGCCATAGAAGGCCTCAACTCCGACAAAGCTAAGATTGAGAACGACGCCAACGGCGAAGGCTCGATCATAGTTGGCCGGCCCGTGAGAATGGCCCCCTGAATCGCTATCTCCCTTGCTATGGTCGAGAGATTTTTCCATCTGACGCTCCACTCCGTTGCGGGACTCTTCGATCCCCATGGCAGTCGAAGACTTTTCCGTCTGCGCCAGGAATCAAGGTGCCATTTCGTGACGCTATGCGCCGAAGTGCCGCCGCCGCAGGTCTTCCAGATGCGGTTGCACCTCCATAGGTGCCTGTCCGGAAACCTTCTCATGCAGCGGCGGAGCAATGCGGACAAACACCGAGACAAGCCCAGTATCGAATTGGGTGCCAGCCCCGGCGCCCAAAAGTGCCACCGCCTTGTCCAAAGGAAACGCCTGCTTGTAGGGACGATCTGAGACCAGCGCATCGAATACGTCGATGATGGCGAAGGCACGCGCCACCACCGGAATATTCGATCCCCCAAGGCCATCGGGATAGCCTGTGCCGTTGAAGCGTTCATGGTGATGACGCACTACTGGCACGGCATCCTCGAACCACGAAAGATCTTCCAGCAACTGCGCTCCCAGGCCGGGGTGGCGGCGCATTTCCGCAAATTCCTCATCGGTAAGCCGTCCTGGCTTCAACAGGATGCTGTCGGGAATTGCGATCTTGCCCACGTCGTGGAGGAAGGCACCCTTCATCAGACCCTGGATCGTCAACCTGTCGAACTCAAGAGCCTCGCCCAACAGGCCGGCATAAAAGGCGACACGCATGTTGTGGGCACCGGTGTCGTGGTCGCGCAAGGCGACGGCGTGGCCCAGCATCTGTGCCGTGCGGACATTCTGATCGAGTAGCCGCAGATCGATGTCGTCGGTCATAGCAGGTCCCACGCCAGCTTTGCCGCAATGACCATCAGCACCATTCCGATGATGACCTTGACCTGGCGGCCCTTTAGTCGGTCGGTCATCAACCATGACCCGAGGGCGGCGCCCACGGCCGCTCCCACCGTCGTGGTGCCCAGCAGCGAGACGTCGATGCCGGCAAGAGACGCATGTCCGAGGAAGCCGGCCAGCGACGAAAAAATCACTACGACCGAGGTCGATGCGGAAGCCTTCTTAGGATCAAAACCGAGGGCGACCAGCGCCGGAACGATGATATTGCCGCCGCCCACCCCAAGCAGGCCGCCGAGGAAGCCGGCCAGACTGCCGACACCGACCCCGATGGTTAGGAGGAAAGCGAGGCTGCTGACGGCTTCTCGCGGGCGAGGACGGTAAAACAGCATCATCAGGGCCGCAAACAGCAGGAAGGCGATGAACAGCCACAGCAGGACATTGCGATCGAGTCCCTGGCTGACATAGGCACCGACCGGCGAGAGTGCCGTTGCCACCACTAGCCGCTCTTATTCATGACGGTAGGGATTTTGGCAGGCGGATGTAGCGTAACAGGCTGAAATAGCATAAGATTTTGTTGTCTAGACAGCATCTCTGCGGCAGCCGAAAGCGCCACACCCGCCATGACCGACGATACCT
>CAIOJO010000262.1 GCA_903858635.1 uncultured Telmatospirillum sp.
CGCACGGCAATATTGCCGGCGGGTGGCCTCCGTCCAACCCATGTTGTGATCCCGCTCAAGTCTAGACAACTCAAGCGAATCACAACGGACGGGGCCACTCAACCGCTTCCCGGCCCAAGCCGGAGTTTCGGGTCAGGCTCTTAGGCTACAGGACGCGCATCGGAATGGATGCGGACGTTCGCCCGCAGATCCTTTATGTGCAAAAGATCGTCAATCGCGACGTCCTGCGCCTTGCTCGTGCCGTCAAAGTGGCAGGTGGCAGAGTATTTTACGATATCGATGACGCAGGCGAGGCCGGCTTGGCCGGCATGATCGCTGACGACGCGACATTTCGCGAACTGATGCAACTGGTTTCCGTGGTTACTGTGGATACCGAAGTCAGACGGCAGGTCATGCAACGGGATCCTCGCCTTGTCGGCGTACCCGAGATCTGGGTCATCCCCGACCCCATCGATTACATCGACGGGGACATTCCGACCGTGACGCGACCGCCAGTGATCCTTGGAAGAAAGTTGCATGGCTGCTGGTTCGGTAATGCGCCCAACATGGCTCCGGCGGCTCCCTATTTGCAGGTTCTCACGAATTCGCCCGATGTGGCGGATATCAGCGTGATCACCAATGCCAGTCATGTTGATTCGACCAAGACCCAATTTCCCAAATTGCTCGTCAGTGCCTGGTCATTGGAAACATTTCCGCAAACCCTGTCCTGCATGGATTTCTGCGTCCTCATCCATGACACCTCGATCGAGGGTCTACAGAAGAGCAATAACAAAATGCTGGCAGCCTTGGCTTATGGCGTAGTTCCCTTTGTCAGTCGTACTCCAGCCTATGCGGAAACCGCCGGGCAAATGCGCATTCCTGAAATCGTCATCGATGATGTGCAGGATATCTTGGATTTATTAAGACCGGAGAAATTCTTAGAAATTCTACAGAAGATGTCCGAAGATCATTTTTTCCATGAATTGCAAAAATTCAGCCCATCGGCATCGGCTCTTTTGTTTTCCGAGAAATTGACCCAGCATCTTGTGAATCGGCAGATTGCTGCCCAGGCGCCTTCATACGTGTTTTATTAATAGATCAACTTCTGCCGGGAGGTCGATGTGCCAATTCAGTTGTTTGTTCCAACATTTTCGGTCGACGAATGCCTCGCCGAAATCCGAGAGTGTCTAGAACTCGGCTGGACCGGCCTAGGGTTCAAGACCGTGCAGTTTGAAAGCGCCTGGAAGGAGTATACGGGGCAGAGCCACGCCCACTTCCTCAATTCTGCGACTGGCGGCTTGCATCTGGCGGTGAATATCCTAAAGGAAACCCGGGGTTGGCAGGATGGCGATGAGATCATCACCACACCTTTGACCTTCATTTCTCCCAACCTAGCCATTCTCTATGAGAACTTGATGCCAGTGTTTGCCGACGTGGACGAATATCTTTGTTTGGATCCGGTGGATGTCGAGCAGAAGATCACACCGCGAACGCGCGCTGTCATGTTCGTCGGCCTGGGCGGAAACCCAGGAAAATTCGAAGCTGTCAAGGAGTTATGCCGTCGACGCGGGCTGGCGCTCATTCTCGACGGCGCGCACATGGCGGGAACCCGATTGCATGGGGCCATACCGGATGCCGATGCGGTAATCTACTCATTCCAAGCGGTGAAGAACCTTCCGACCGGGGACGCCGGAATGGTGTGTTTTCAAGACGGCACACTTGACGCCATCGCCCGCAAGAAGTCGTGGTTGGGAATCAGCAAAGATACCTTCGCGCGGAGCGGTGAAAAGGGCGCCTACAAATGGCTCTACGATGTGGAATACATCGGCTTCAAGTACCATGGGAATTCCATCATGGCGGCAATTGCCTTGCCGGGGCTGAAACATTTGGAGCAAAATAATGCTTATCGGCGGCTGGTCGCTGGATGGTACCGGGAAGGATTGGCCAACAACAGTCGCCTCAAGGTGGTGCCAGAACCGCCAGATAGCCTGCCATCGCAGCATCTATTCCAGATCTTGGTAGACAATCGGGACGAATTGGTGCTGGCGCTCAACGCCGAGGAGATCTATCCCGGCGTGCATTACCGCGACAACCGCGACTATCCCATGTACTCCCAAAGTGAAGAGACGGCGCCGCGAGCCCGCTGGGCCTCGGAACATGTGCTTTCCCTGCCGATGCACCTGCGGTTGACGAAAGCCGACGTGGATACGGTGGTCGAGGCACTGAACAGGTTGGCTTGAGCTTCAATCGGATGTGGTATTTCATAGGATAGCCCACTGCTGTCCGGTTAAAACGCGAATAGATTCAATTGGTTAGTTATTTGCGAAGTATCGGGTTTGTATTCGTTGATGGTAAGCGCTTGTTTCA
>CAIOJO010000263.1 GCA_903858635.1 uncultured Telmatospirillum sp.
CAGCGTGCTCGGCATCGGGGCAACCCTCCAAGGTGGGTGCCCCCTATAGATTCAGACAAAAGCCATCAGGGGAATCGGCAATTTTTCATCCGGCATAACGCCACGATCGATCAGGCGATCGCAGCGTTGAACAGCCCTGCCCAAACCGCCAACGGACTGATCTTGATCCGCTTGTCCTGCGGGCAGAAGGTGCCGCCCCCCTTGTCGGTCATATGCTCGACATTATATTTATAACCGACAGTCTTCTTGATCCGCGTATTGTAGACATAGTCGCTGTCACTGGTCGGCTTTACTTCTTTTTTCTGTTCTTTTGATTCCACATTGTAGTCGTAGTAAATGGAGGTGATGACGTGAGAGAAATCCCATCTCTTGCCTTTGGAATCGAAAATCGCGCTCTGCCCTGAATGCATGACCAGGACATGAACGTCGCCGCTGGTTTTGGCCTTGCGCGCCAGGGGCAGATGGATACGGCACGACGACACCAGAATGTGGGCGTAGTCGTGCAGCTTATCGACTACGACGGGATTGTCCCAGCTTAAGGGGAAGATGGCCTTGCCGCCCTCGGCCAGCTTTTGAAACTGCTGCGGAAAGGTTTCGCGGGTCAAAACCACCGTCAACCGGGTGAACGTCTGCGCCGGCGTTTCAAGGCTGTTATACGCGTCGATCAACCGGGTGCTGACTTTCATATGGGCACTTTCCAACTCGACTACCGTTGAATCGCCCTTGAGCACCATGCGATCTTCAATCAAGGCGCCGTAGCGCAAGGCTTGGTATTCTTGGTAGATGAATTCCAAGAGGGCCGCCTTGGCGTCGGTATAGATGCCGTAGATGTAGATGCGAAAATCCGATAGGCCGGGATCGATATTGGCCGCCAGCTTCTGCCGCAGCGCCTCGCTATCCGACTTGAGTCCCGCCAATTCATTGCGTAATTTTATTTCGTCAATGGCCAGAATAAGCTGTTGCTTGAACTTACCCTGGTAATTCTCGACAGCATCCCTGTACAGGCCGAAGATCTTCTTATAGATCTTTCCTTCGTCGCCCATTTTATCGAAGACCGGTTCGAGTTTTTTGTCGAATTCGTCGCGCGACAGCATGATGATGGCGTTACCAAAGCCGTAGGTCTTTTGCGCCTCTCGCGACTGCTTTTCGATATCCGAAAGCTTCTGGAAATCCTTCAGGACGACGACCCCCTTGTCCCACACTCCTGACAGCGATCCGAACAAATCTCCCCAATCCGGGTCCTTCTTGTCGTCCTTACCGTCACCTTTGTCTTTGTCTTTGTCTTTGTCTTTGTTGTTGTCCGTGACGGCCTTGGTATCCGTCGACAAAGTCCCGATCGCGGCGCTCAGGCCATCGGACATCACCAGCTTGGCCACGTCGGTGACCAAACCGATGCCGTCCTTCAGCAAGGTGAACATGGCGGCCAGGGATTCCGACTGAAGTTCCTCCCTCAGCTTGGTGACGAAGACCAGGGCTTCATCCTGAAGCTTTTTCTCTTGCACCAGCAGATCGGCCTTGAGCTCGTCGAGTTCGGTGGTCACCGCTAAGCGCGCCGTTATCTTGGCGGCGATCTGGGCTTCTATCTCGGCGACTTTGCCGTCACTATCGTTGATGGCGCCCTGCATCACCTGCTTGCGCTTGGCTTGGTCCTTATCCAAGGCGGCGAATTTATTATAAAGGTCCTCGGCCCGTCGTGCTGCGGCAAGCAGGCGGTCACCCTCGGTCTTATAGGCGTCAACCGGCACTACCGGCGTCCAGTTCCAAGGATGACCGAAATAGTCGAGCCCCTGGGCAAGGCGGGTGACCTGGACCGCCACCGAATTGGCGAGTGCCGACCATTGATCGGCATTGGCCGTCAGCTGCGGCTTTAGGTTGTAAAATGTCTTCAGCATGGCGTCGTAACGCTCGTGCTGGGCGGCGAGTTCGCCGTTATTCTTCACGAACCCCGCCCATCTATCCGTGCTTTTACGGAATTTGTCGAAGGCATCGACGGCCTCGATCCCCGAGCCGTCCAGGGACGCATACCACGCCGGTCCGGGAACGACCCGCAACAGCCAAGTGAACAAGGCGACGGCGATATCGATATTGCCGGGGCCGCCGGTGAAATAAGCCAGCTTGGCCTTATGCAAGGCCAGCCGCCGCTGCGCCGGGGTGCCGAGCGCGCCGATATCGGCGCTGGCAACAACACGGGCCGGGATCTTGATCTTATTGCGGTCCCAGCTATCGGTCGCCGCCTTGCAGCCCGGGATATTGAGGATATGCACGCCGCCCCGGAAGGCTTCGTAGTCGATCACGGTCGGGTTGCCGGCGTTATCGTCGCCTCGATGACCGACAGCCCCGGCCCGGGGCTGATCCGCCGTCGCACCTTCGGCACCAGCCTTGCCATCGCGGCCCTTAACGCTTCCGCCCTCCTCTTGGTGGGGCCTCTGGTGGTGACTGAAATCCGGCAGCGCCCAATAATAGCTTCGTCCTGGCGGCCCTCCAACACCTGCGCCACCTGGGCGCCGACAATTATCTTGGCCGGTTCACCGTCAACTATGATGTCCGGTAAGATTGCCCGCCGGGACCGGACGTAAGGAGGGGCGAGCCTGGCGAGCCCCGACTGGAGACCGGTCCCGGCGGG
>CAIOJO010000264.1 GCA_903858635.1 uncultured Telmatospirillum sp.
AACCCTGCGAGCCGCCCTGCTGGCCCATCAGGCCAAGCATTCCATCAACCCCGATCTTGAACAGCACGCCAAGGCCGCGTAGCCTGTTCAGACCGTGACGCCTGCCGAGCGAATTTCAACACGGCTCGGGACAATCCCGGTCTAGCCTTCCAGGTGAGGTTGCGCCTGCTATTGCCTAGGAGACGCCCCGATGGCTGTTCTCAGCGGAAGTTACGGTGTCGGCTATTGGCTCGCCGCGAAGGCCCGCCCGGCAATGCAATTGCTGCGGCGCTGCGCCGTTGACGCGGCGGCACGGCTGTTCGGGGGTGACCAAGTCTATCGGCAGATCTTCCAGGCCGAGACATTGCGCCGCGAAGTCGATGTCTTGTCATGGACGCTGATCATGCGCGGCGACGGCACCGCCCTTGCCGAACATCGCCTGACCGGTAAAACCCTGGAGCTGACCGCGGACGACGCGGCGTCCATCCTGGAAGCGGCGGCACCCGCCGCGCGCCCGCCGGGCTAGCAATTTTTCCGGTCGGGCGGGCATCTTGCCTGTGAAAAAAGTTAGTGGCACCGGCCTCCCTGCCGGTGTTCCGGCGGAGCCGGGAAACCAGCGTTTCCACCGCTCCACGGCGGACACCGGCAGGGACGTATTTCACTGTCTAACCGAAGTCGAAGTCCTCGCAATGACGGCGCGACCGTCACCCCGCCTGGCCCAAGCCGCCCAGGATGGCCTCGGCCTGGTCTTCGGCCGGTGCCCAGTCGGCCAGGGCCAGCCGTTCCATCAGGCGATCGAGCTGGCCGGCCTCGGCAGGGGACAACTCGGCCGGATCCATGTGATAGCCGCCCAGCGCACTGGCCCGGCCGATCAAGGAGACCGAGACCGACAGATAGACCTGTTCCGCCACGATATCGGCCCGATACTCGGTGATGCGGCCGATCGTGTTAAAGTAATGGACTTCCCGTTCCAGCCCGAAATCACCCGCCGGCGTATTGTCGAAGACGCGGATCTCGTCGAACAGACGGGTGCCGTCCTCCATGTGGATTTCCAGATGGTTGACCCGGCGCGTGTCGGCAAGGCGTGCCCACAGCCGGTCAAGACAAACGAAAACGGCTTCGGCCTGCACACTGCCCTCCCTGGTCGGATTGATATCGGGCCCCATCTCGGCCGCCACCCTGCCGCGGTCCTTATCCTTGGTCAAGGGGCGGCGGCGGGCGGCGAGCAGCACAGCAGATAGGTGATGGCCGAGCGCAGCCGGGCCGGGTTGATCGGCTTGGCCAGGAAATCGTAGCCGTGACGCTTGGCCTCGCGGCGGATCTCCATGCCGGAATCAGCGCTGACCAGCAGGGCCTGGATCGGCGGCAGATGGCGGCCGGCGGCGCGCAGGCGGTCGAGACCGGCGCCGCCTTCGGTCGTGTGGTAATCGGCGATGATCAGATGTGGGGCGGCGGACAGCGCCGCCAACGCCTCGGACGGCGAAGCGACAAGGATGGGGACGCAACCCCAGCTCTCGATGATGGCCGCCAAGCTGTGCAAAGCGGCCGGGTCGGCGTCGAGAGCCAGCACCCGCTGTCCCGCCAGAAGCTCGTCGGGGCTCGGCTGATGGTCCGGCCCCGGGCCGGTCGCCGCGCGCTCGCCCTGGCCCCGCGGCACCTGCACGCGGAACCCCGAGCCTCGCCCCTCCTCGGAGCTGAGGTCGACGGAAAGCCCCAGCACCGTGCAGATCCGGTCGACGATGGTCAGGCCCAGACCCGAGCTGCGGTCGTCCGGCCGGTGGCTGTCGTCCAGCTGGCAGAACGGCCGGAAGATGTCGTGGACCTTGTCGGCCGGGATGCCGACACCGGTATCCCACACCTCGACCGACAGCTTGTCGCCCCGCCGTCGACACCCCAGCAGGACCCTGCCGCGCTGCGTGTAGCGCACCGCATTGGCCAGGAAGTTGCTCAACACCCGCTGGAACAAGTGGCGGTCGGTGTGGACCACCGCCCCGCAATCCACCACCCGCAACTCGAAACCGCGCCGCCGCGCCTGCGGCGCGTACTCGGCCCCGAGCTGAGCCAGCAGCGGGCCGATCGCAAAGTCGATGGCCTGATGGGGTATCTCGCCGGCATCGAGCTTGGCCACGTCGAGGAAGTCGCCCAGCATTTCCTCGGCCGTCTCCAAGGCGCTCTCGATTCGCCCGAGTTGAGCCCGCCCCCCCGCCGACAACGATTCCTCGAACAGGGCGCCGAGCAGCAGACGCGCCGCGTTGAGCGGCTGCTGCAGATCGTGGCTGATGGCGGCCAGGAATTGCGTCTTGCTGTTGTTGGCGGCATCGGCGGCGGCCTTGGCCTGCAGCAGGGCGGCCTCGATCTCGCGGCGGCGAGTCAGTTCCTGGTTGAGCTGGCGGTTCAGTTCGGCCAGTTCCTGGGTCCGCTTCTTCACCGTCTCCTCGAGCAGCACCGTGCTCTGAAACAGCGAGAAGGTGTCGCTCGGCATGTTCATGCTGCGCTCGATGCGGTTCAACAGGACGCGAACGGTCTTGCGCAGCTTGGCGTTCTCGGTTTCCAGCTGGTGCGGTACCGGCTCGTCGGCCGTCGGCGACACCATCTCGAGCGGCCCGTGGCTGGATCCGATGGCAACGCCGGCCAGCGTATTGTTGACATGCATCGGCCCGATCTGCTCGCCGATCGAGGAGAAGCCGATCACCCGGTTCTCGCCGAATAGCCGCTGCACCTCGGCCCCGATGCCGAGGCTCTGCACCTCGAGCTTGCGCCACAGACAATCGGCGCCGAGCACCACCTGGATCGAACCGATCGAATGGCGAATATCGGCGAACACCCGCTCCATGTTGGACAGCATGCCGGTATTGCGGCCGAGTGACAGCGGCACCCCTTCGTCGATGGCGCAGGCCATGACCAGGCTGTCGTCGGAATTGATGCTGATGACGCTGCGGGTGTAGTAGCTGCCGCCGACCTGCACCATCAAGGGCGGCAACGCCATCTTCCCCGAACGCATCTCCTCGAGGTTCTGGTTGAACAGCCGGGCATATTCGATGGCGGCGCTTTCGCCGTTCAGTTCGGTAACCAGGCGGCGCTCGGGATCGGCCCCGGTGACGATGGACTTCGGTCCGCCGCCGACGAAATGATGGGTGCAGAACGGCTTGAACGGGCGGTTGGTGTGGACCAGCGTCAGCACCGCCGCATTGGCGTGGAAGGCGCCCTCATGGAACACCATGGGCGCGACGGGTTCGCGGTGGTCGCCGGTCGAACCGCCGAACAGGGAAATGCTCCCCAAGGCGATGGACAGGGCGCTGGTGACCTGCTCCTCCATGCCGGACAGCCCGTCGATCAGCAGAAAACCGAAGGTGTTGACCGCCGCCGGCTGGAAACCGGCGCGGCTGATCTCCTGGAGCAGTCCGGTGACGATCTCGCGGGCATCGGTCGGCTGGAACTCGGTGATGAAGGGAATCACCCGCGATACGGAGAAGCAGGCGTCGCCGGAGAGGCTCACCCCGGCCAGGCTGCCCGAGGTGTAGCCGAGATGCGAGATTTCGCCGGCGGTGGTGCAGCCGACCACATTGGTGCCGGCGAAGCGCCGCGACAGCTCGCGCTCGAGGGTCGGGATGTCGTAACGCGGCGAACAGAACACCGCGGTGAAGCCGGCATCGGGCAAGGCAATGGCGGCATGCAATTCGGCCACCGCCTGCGCCGCCTCGGGCGCGGTGGAAATCCCTTGGCGGATGCCCTCGTCGGCACCGCTCATGCCATCAACCTCGCATTGCTGCCATCGTCCCGGCGAGCCCCGGTTCAAGGGCTCGAACCTTTCAATCTAGGGTAAGGGTGCAGGCAATGGCAATCGGATCGGATGGAATCGACAGGGCAATCGGGTGAACGAGAGCGTGACAGGGCGAAGGAACCGTGAATCAATCGATGGCCTCCGATTCGGCATTGGGGGTCACGATGGAGATGGATGCAGCGGTCAGC
>CAIOJO010000265.1 GCA_903858635.1 uncultured Telmatospirillum sp.
TCATTCCGTTCATCGTCACCGATCTGCTGCGCCTGATCATCCTGATCGCCTTCCCCATCCTGGCCACCTATCTGCCGTCGCGCATGTGACGAGGAATCGAGGCTGAGCATGCGGCTGTCCGAAGCGGCCACCATCTCCGATCTGGCGGCCATGGCGCGCCGCCGCCTGCCGCGTTTCGTCTTCGATTTTCTCGACGGCGGGGCCGGCGGCGAACGCGGCGTGGCCCGCAACGAGGAACGGCTGCAGGCGATTTTGTTGAAGCCCAGCTACGGTCGCGGCGTCGCACCCGATTTGGGCGTTCGGCTGTTCGGCCGCGACTGGAAGCTGCCGATCGGTGTCGCCCCGGTCGGCATGGCCGGCCTGATCTGGCCGGGGGCCGAACTGGCCCTGGCCCGGCTGGCCCAGGCCAAGGGCATGCCCTTCGTGTTGTCGACGGCGGGAACCACGCCGATCGAGGCGATTGCCGCCGCCGCCCCGGACAGTGCCTGGTTCCAGCTTTACGCCTCGCGCCAGGACGCGATCAACCGCGACCTGCTGCGGCGGGCCTGGGAATCGGGCATCCGGGTGCTGGTGGTGACCCTCGACGTGGTGGTGCCGGGCAACCGCCCGCGCGACATTCGCAACCGGTTCGTGCTGCCGTTCCGGCCCGGTTTGGCCATCGCCGCCGATCTGGCCCGCTGCCCGGCCTGGTCGTTGGCCACGTTCAAGGCGGGCGGGCCGGAGTTTGCCGTGCTGGCGCCCTATGCCGGCGGCGGCGCGCCGCGCAGCATCGGCGCCTTCATGGGCGAGCAGATCAAGCGCGACCTGACCTGGGACGACGTCAAGGCACTGCGCGACCTGTGGCCCGGCTTTCTGGTGGTCAAGGGCATCCTGGCGCCCGCCGACGCCGTGGCCGCCCGCCGGGCCGGGGCCGATGGGGTGTGGGTCTCCAACCACGGCGGCCGCCAGTTGGAATCGGTGCCGGCGTCGATCGATGCCCTGCCGGCCGTGCGCGCCGCGGTCGGACCCGATCTGCCGCTGCTGATGGATGGCGGCCTGCGCTCCGGCGAGGACGTCGTCAAGGCGCGCCTGTTGGGTGCCGATCTGGTGATGACGGCGCGCGCCTTCTATTACGGGGTCGCCGCCGGCGGTCCGGCCGGCGGCGAGCGGGCGCAGACCCTGCTGGCCGAGGATCTGCACCGCAGCCTGTCGCAACTCGGCTGCCCCTCCTTCGCCGCCCTCGACCGGAGCTGGCTGTGGGATCCCGCTGCGGCCGGACAAAACGACCGATAAAGGGCAACCACGGAGACGGAGGGAGAGCACGGAGATTAATTATTCCTCCGTGTCCTCCGTGTCTCCGTGGTGAATCAATGTCGATCATTGAGCGGCAACTGACGGTTGGGCTAAGCTCGCCGGACAATCAGGACAGGAGCCTGGGATGGAATCGTTGCGACGCTTGTTGTGCATGACCGTTTTGCTTGCCGGTGGCCTGGTCTCGCCGGTGTCGGCGGCGGACGTCATCGACGAATGGGCTTCGGTGAAGGTGCCGCCGCCGCCGCCGCTGGCCAAGGTGACGGTCGACCCGAAGAGCACGGCGCTCCTGGTCCTCGACATCACCAAGCAGGTCTGCAGCGCCGAACGAACCCCGCGCTGCGTCGCCATGCTGCCGCGCCTGCACAGCCTGCTGGCGATGGCCCGGGCCAAGGGGCTGTTCGTCGTCTATTCGCTGGGCGGGGTCAGCACCCCGGCCGACATCCTGCCCGAGGTGGCGATGGCCGGCGGCGAGCCGGTGGTGAAGTCGTTTCCCGACAAATTCGTCAACACCGATCTCGAGAAGATCCTCAAGGACAAGGGGATCAAGACCGTCATCGTGGTGGGCGCGGCGGCCCACGGGGCGGTGCTGCATACCGTCACCGGTTCGGTCTTCCGCGGCTTCGAGGTGGTGGTGCCGGTCGATGGGATGGCGGCGGAAACCACCTATGCCGAGCAATACACCACTTGGGACCTGGTCAACGCGCCGCGGATGGCCGACAAGGTCAAGCTGACGCGAATCGACATGATCGACTAGGGCACTGAGGCATCACACAATCGCATACCGCAATGCAACATTTGGTTGCTGCATTGCGGGGGAGGCCTGCTATCCTGATCGCGTTACCATGCCGGTATGGCATGCCCGCGCCGAAAGGATTCGACCGATGAAGGCACGGATAGGCGCTCTGTTGATCACCGGCTGCGAGTTCTCGGCCATGGCCGGGCTGGCCACGATGATCACCGGTTCGGCCATCGCCGCGCTGTTGCGGTTGGGCACCCCCACCTGCGGTACGCTGCGCACCCTGTTCTGGCCCTGATCGGCGGTGAAACCGGCCGTTCGGTGCGTTCGCCGACGCCGCGCAGGGAGCACTTGACTCGGCGCGGCCGGCGCGCCGAGACGTAACAGCGAAGTTGCACGCCCCAGGACGCTCCCCGATGCCCGACGGCACCGCGATCAGTCCCCGCACCTTGCGCCGGCCCAATCTCGGACCGTCCTTCCTGCTGGCCTGGCGCAACCTCGCCTATGACCGCTCGCGCTTCGCCGTGACCATGGTCGGGATCATCTTTGCCGTGGTGCTGACGGCGGTCCAGGTGGGGCTGTTCTTCGGCTTCACCGCCACCACCACGGCGGTGATCGAGCATACGCGGGCCGATCTGTGGATCGGCTTGACCGGCCTGCGCAATTTTGAGATCGCCATGCCGCAGCTGGAGCGGCACCGCAATATCGTCATGGGGGTGCCGGGCATCGCGCGGGCCGAGGCCCTGCTGGTGTTCTTTTCGGCCTGGCGTAAACCCGAGGGCGGCAATGAGACGATCCTCGTGGTGGGGTTCGATCCGAACAGCGGCCTGGCCGGTCCCTGGAACCTGGTCGAGGGCGACGCGGCCGACCTGCGGCTGCCCGATGCGGTGGTGGTCGACGACATCAACCGGGCCAAGCTCGGCGTCGCCCGCATCGGCGATCAGGTGGAGATCAACCAGCATCGGGCCCGCGTCGTCGGCTTCACCCACGGCATCCGCTCGTTCACCACCTCGCCCTATGTCTTCGCCACCTATCGCAACGCCATCAATTACGGCTATCTGCGCGACGGCCAGGCCAATTACGTCATCGCCAAACTGGCCCCCGGGGCCGACCCCGAGACGGTGCAACAGGCGATCCGCCGCCGCATGCCCGATGTCGAGGTGATGACGGGCGACGCGTTCGCCAGGCTGACCGAGCGCTATTGGATGTTCACCACCGGCGCCGGCACCGGCATCCTGATCGCCGCCGCCCTCGGCCTGGTGGTCGGCATGGTGATCGTCGCCCAGGTGCTCTACGCCACCACGGTCGATCACATGACCGAATTCGGCACCCTGCGGGCGATGGGCGCGCCACAGGGATTCATCCTGCGCATCATTCTGTGGCAGGCGACCATCAGTGCCGTGCTCGGCCACGCCATCGGCATCCTGATCGCCATGGCCATCGCCCATGGCAGCCGGTACGGCACGGCCCTGATCCTGGTGCCGCCCGGCCTCGCCGTCGGCCTGTTCGGCGTCACCTTCCTGATGTGCGCCAGTGCCTCGCTGGTGTCGATAAGGAAGGCGCTGACCATCGATCCGGCCATGGTGTTCCAGCGATGAACGGGCAACCGGCAGCCGAGGCGGTGACGGTGGAGGAGCTGGGGCTGGTCTATGGGGCGGGCGCCACCGCGGTGCAGGCGCTGACCGGCGTCGCGCTGACGGTCCGCCGCGGCGAGATGCTGGCCCTGATGGGGCCCTCTGGCAGCGGCAAGACCACCCTGCTGATGGTCATGGGCTGCCTGTTGCGGCCGACCGCCGGCCGGGTCCGCATTCTCGGCCGCGACATCGGTGGGCTCGACCAGGCGGCGATGGCGGCGATGCGCCTGGCCCATGTCGGCTTCGTCTTCCAGTCGTACAATCTGTTTCCGGCCCTCACCGCGGTCGAGACGATCCGCCTTGCCCTCGAGCTCAAGGGATGGTCGTCCGCCACGGCGGGGGAGGAGGCGGTGCGTTTGCTGGCCGAGGTCGGCCTGGCCGACAAGCAACACAGCATCCCCGCCCAGCTGTCGGGTGGCCAGAAGCAGCGCGTCGCCATCGCCCGCGCCCTGGCCGGCGCACCGGAACTGATCCTTGGCGACGAGCCGACCGCGGCGCTCGACTGGCAGACCGGCCAGGGCATCATCCTGCTGCTGCGCGGTCTGGCCCGCCAGGATCGCTGTGCCGTGGTGGTGGTCACCCATGACCCGCGGGTCGCCGAACTGGCCGATCGCATCGTCACCATCGACGACGGGCGGATCTGCAACCCGGAAAGGATGCCCCATGCCGCGAGCTAAGGTCTTGAGGCTGGTCCTGGTCATGCTGGGGGTGGCCGCGGTGGCCGCGGTCATCGGTGGCGGGCTGGTGGGGCGTGGCGGCAATCCGCCGGCCCACCAGCCGGCGGCCCTGGCCGACACGGTGATCAGCGCCGCCGGCAAGGTCGAACCCCTGTCGGAGGAGGTCCGCCTCGGCGTCTCCATAACCGGCAAACTGGACGAGGTGCTGGTCGAGGAAGGCGATCGGGTGGCCACCGGCCAATTGCTAGCCCGGCTGGAGAACGCCGACTGGCGGGCGCGGCTGGCCGAGGCCGAGGCCACCATCCGGATTCGCCAGGCCCAGCTGGCCCGGTTGCTCAACGGGGCGCGGCTCGAGGAGCGTCAGGAAGCGGCGGCGGCGGTGCGCGAGACCGAAGCGGTGGTCGAGCAGACTCAGCGCGACCTCGACCGCTACGCCGCCTTGGGCCGCGAGGGCTGGGAATCGCCCCAGGTCATCGAGAAGACTCGGCGCGACCACGGGGTGGCGGTGGCCAAGCTGGCGGCGGCCGGCAAGCATCTGGCGGTGGTCGCCGCCAATGCCCGCGACGACGAGCGGGCGGCCGCCGAAGCCGAGCTGCAATTGGCCCTGGCCCAGAGGGACGAGGCGGCGGCGATGCTGGCCAAGACGGAAATCCGCAGCCCCATCTCGGGCATCGTGCTGCGCAAGCATCGCCGCATCGGCGAAATGATCTCGGAAGCCCAGGACATGCCGATCCTGTCCATCGGCGACGTCTCGGTATTGCGGGTGCGGGCCGAAATCGACGAGGTGGACATCGCCCGCCTCGAGGTCGGCCAAGCCGCCTGGGTGCATGCCGACGCCTTCGGCGATCGCCGTTTTCCCGGCCATGTATCCCGTCTCGGGGTGATGCTGGGGCGCAAGCTGATCCACACCGATCAGCCGGCGGAAAAGCTCGACGACAAAGTCCTGGAAGTGCTGATCGATCTCGACGGCCAGCCGCCCTTGCCGGTCGGCTTGCGGGTCGACGCCTTCATTGTTCCGGCGGCGCCGGCTCAGTCGTCGTCGGCGACCAAGTGAGGCTCTAATAGACCAGCAGGCTCTTGATCAGCACGTCGCCGGCCCAAGGCTTCCCGAGGCTCTGTTCGGCGGCCTTGTGGATCGCTTGCTTGGCCAGGCGCGAGCCGTCATTGGCCGATCGCAGACCGAGGAAGGACTCGCCCTTGATATCCTCCTGCGCCTTCTTGGCGATCGAGCTCTTGATGCCGTCCATCTTGTGGGCCAGGCCCTCGTCCTTGGGGGCCAGCCAGGCCTCGATCTTCACGTGATGCCAGCCGCCGTCTTCGCGGCGGATGGCCAGGATGATCAGCGGCAATTGTACGATATTGGGGGGCAAGGCGGGGATGTCCCGGTCGATGTTGAAATTGGAGGGCAGGCGTTGCTCACCTTGAGCCTGTAGGCTCGGGGTGTCGAATCCGCAAAGGAGAGCAACGCCATGAAGAAATCTACCACATTGGCCGCCGTCGTTCCGGCGACAA
>CAIOJO010000266.1 GCA_903858635.1 uncultured Telmatospirillum sp.
GCCATCCCGGCGGTGATGAATCGGTGTTTGAGGATCTCGTGGCCGATCGCCGCCCAGTCGAAGAACTGATCGAGCCCCACATAAGCCGACATATGCAGTGCGGCATAGGCGAAAGCCCACAAGCCCAGCGCCCGACGGTAGCGGCCCACCGCTGGCCATTCGGCCAGCCGGCGGAGCGGCGTCACCGCCAGAGCGACGACCAGGAATCGCAACGCCCAGTCGCCCAGGAAGCGGATCACCGCCTCGATCGGATTGGCCCCCAACTGGCCGAGCAAGCCGCGCCCCACGAGCCACAGCAAGGGCAGGAGACAAGCGAGATGCACGGCGCTGCGCAGCGTCGGACGCCACCACGGCAGGCTAGCCCGCGTTGGCCGGCCGGGGCGCCGCGTGCGCGGCGCGGCGCTGGCAAGATGGCCCATCAGAAGTCCCTGTTCAGGTCCATCCCGGCGTAAAGGCCGGCGACCTGCTCGCCATAGCCATTGAACATCAGGGTCGGCCGTTTGAGGAATTCACCGATCCGCCGTTCCTTGGCTTGGCTCCAGCGCGGGTGGTCGACCGTCGGATTGACGTTGGAATAAAAGCCGTACTCGCTGGGCGCCAGGGCGTTCCACAAGGTGGGCGGCTGCTGTTCGACGAAGCGGATGGCGACGATCGACTTGATGCTCTTGAAGCCGTATTTCCATGGCACCACCAGTCGGATGGGAGCCCCGCTTTGCGCCGGCAGGGTCTCGCCATAGAGGCCGACGGCGAGAAAGGCGAGCGGATGCATGGCCTCGTCGAGGCGCAGGCCTTCGGTATAGGGCCACGGATAGATCAGACTCGTTCGCTGCTCGGGCATCTGTTCGGCGTCGAGCAGGGTCTGGAAGGCGACGTACTTCGCCTTCGAACCGGGCTCGAAGCGCTGCAGGACGGGGCCCAGCGGAACCCCGACCCAGGGGATCACCATCGACCATGCCTCGACGCAGCGGTGCCGGTAGACGCGCTCTTCGAGGGCGCTGTGGCGGACGAAGTCGTCGACATCGACCACCCCCGGCTTGCCGCATTCGCCCTCGACCTTGACCGTCCATGGCCGGGGCTTGAGGCGGCCGGGAGCCAGCCTGGCCGGCTGGTCCTTGTCGATGCTGTATTCGTAGAAATTGTTGTAGTGGGTGACGTCCTCGAGCGAGGTCAGCTTCTCGTCGACCACGAAGCTGCTCTTGGCCACCTTGTCCAGCGATTCGGCGGAAGCCGGGTTTGCCCCGGCGGTGGCGGCCCAGGCAAAGGCAGCCGCACCGCCGGCAAGCAGGTTGCGACGGCTCAGATAGGACGATTGTGGCGTGATCTCCGACGGACGAACATCCGGAGGGCGACGAATCAGCATGGGCGAGACCTCTTCCCGATAGTCCTGCGCCGCCGCCGCGGCGGAGGCTTTATGAGAATGGGAAGGACCGGGCACAAAGGTAAGGGGTCGGCCCGCAACGATGCGAGCCAACGCATCGTTGTGTTCCGGTGTTCTCAGCTCGGTCGCCCCGGCGAAGGAGCCGGGTGAAAAATTGTCCTGCGGATGATCGCGCTCGTTCCATAGCAGCGCTTAGAAAAACTACCGTCAAACGGTCGGAAGCGATGCTCGCAGCTCATCGCGCTCGAAGCCGTCGAGCATGCTGATGTTGTAAAGATGCTCGATCAGCGCGCTAACGCCTACGCGCATGGTTTGCGCCGCTTCGCGGACGCTGTCGCTATTGAGCACGTCCTTAGCAAGAGAACGTCGCACCATGTCCCGTGGCATGAGAAGCGTCGCCGCGAAGGCATTCGCGCGTTTCTCGATACCGGATGGTGCCCAAGGTCCACTTGTATGTGAGATCCGCTTGGCGCGTTCCCGATCAAAAAGGACATGAAATAGCTCGTGCGCTAGCGTAAATCGACGGCCTACTTCCTCGGCGTTATATGGGCTCGCCAGGTTCAAATGAGGCGACGCACGACAACATCGGGAAAGAGCGCACTTGAATCTGCGGCACGCAAGGCATGGCGTGACCACCATTTTTGCACCTCGGCATACTCAGCCTGCTCCGATGGCGACTGAGCGTCGATCAGGCGGCGAAGCGCCATGAAAGAAGCGGTCGCTGCAGGGGCGCCGTAGTTCTCCCGCCAAGCGAAGCGCTCCGGAGCACCGCACACCCGTCACTCCCACTCGATGGTCCCCGGCGGCTTCGAGGTGATGTCGTAGGTCACCCGGTTGATTCCCTTGCCCTCGTTGGTGATGCGGTTGGCGACAGAGGGAGTGGGTGAGAAATTGTGCTGCGGGTGCGGCCGGCGTCCGCGCCGGCCGCACCCGCAGAGAGGCGGAAATGCCAGGTTCCCGGCCCCACCGGAACGCCGGCAGGGAGGCCGGCGCCACTTTTTTTTCAGGCCGCTGCGGCGGGCGTCCTAACGATTGGGCTGCGGCGTGTAGCGCAGATAGGGCTTCACGGCGCGGAACCCCTTGGGGAACTTGGTCTTGGCATCGGCGTCGCTGACCGCGGCCGGGATGATGCAATCTTCACCCGGATGCCAGTTGACCGGCGTGGCGACGCTGTAGTTGTCCATCAGCTGCAAGGAATCGATGGACCGCAACAGCTCGTCGAAATTGCGCCCGGTGCTGGCCGGATAGGTGATCATCAGGCGGATCTTCTTATTGGGATCGATCACGTAGACGGCCCGGACGGTCAGGGTGTCGTTGGCATTGGGATGGATCATGTCGTAGAGATCGGCCACCCGGTGGTCGGCATCGGCGATGATCGGGAAGTTGAGCTTGCGCCCCGACACCTCCTCGATATCCTTCAACCAGCCCTGGTGGCTCTTCACATCGTCGACCGACAGGGCGATCACTTTGACCCCCCGCTCGGCGAATTCCGGCTTCAGCCGCGCCACATCGCCCAGTTCGGTGGTGCAGACCGGCGTATAGTCTTTGGGATGGGAGAACAGCACACCCCAGCTATTCCCCAGCCATTTATGGAAATTAATCTCCCCTTCGGTGCTTTGCACTGTGAAATCCGGCGCTATGTCGCCCAGCCGCAAGGACATCACTTCCTCCATTCGTTGGAAACCGATTGATCCGGGTGGAGCCCAGGCACCGGCCCAAGACTGCGGCCTCGCTCAAGCCTGCAACCTCGACGGCGCGGCGCCTTGGTGCTATGTCGTCTTAACCGATTGGCCGTTCAAGAGGTCGCCCCATGCCCGCACAGGGCCTACTCGGACTGGCCGGACTGTTGGCCCTGGCCTGGCTGGCGAGCGAGGACAGGAAGGGCATCCCGTGGCGCACCGTCGCCGCCGGCCTGGCCCTGCAACTCGTCCTGGCCCTCCTGCTGCTCAAGGTGCCCGGGGTGACCAGCCTGTTCCTGCTGCTGAACCGGGGAGTCGAGGCCGTGCAAAGCGCCACCGACGCCGGCAGCGGGTTCGTCTTCGGTTATCTGGGCGGCGCCCCCCTGCCCTTCGCCGAGACCCGTCACGGCGGCGCGTTCATCCTGGCCTTCCGCGCCCTGCCGCTGGTGCTGACCATTTCGGCCATCGCCTCGCTGCTGTTCCATTGGGGCATCCTGCAGCGGGTGGTCTTCGCCTTCGCCTGGCTGCTCCGGCGCAGCATGGGGGTCGGCGGGGCCCTGGGGTTCGGCGCCGCCGTTCATGTGTTCGTCGGGATGATCGAGGCGCCCTTGCTGATCCGTCCCTATCTGGAGCGGATGACGCGTGGCGAACTGTTCGCCCTGATGAGCTGCGGCATGGCCGGCATCGCCGGAACCATGATGGTGCTTTACGCCTCGATCCTCGGTCCGGTCATTCCCAACGCGCTGGCCAATATCCTGGTCGCCTCGCTCATCAGCACCCCGGCCGCCCTGGCCGTCGGCGCGCTGATGGTGCCCTTCGCGGCCGGCGAGGACGCGCCGCGCCTGGCCCTGGACGAGCGGGCCGCCGGCGCCCTCGATGCCATCGTCAAAGGCACCACCGCCGGCATCGCCCTCCTGGTCAATATCGTCGCCATGCTGCTGGTCCTGGTGGCCCTGGTCAGCCTGGTCAATATGGCGCTGTCGCTGCTGCCCGATGTGGCGGCGGCGCCGGTGACCCTGCAGCGCATGGCCGGGGCCCTGTTCGCCCCGGTGATGTGGGGGATCGGCATGCCCTGGCCCGACGCCGTGGTGGCCGGGGGACTGATGGGCAGCAAGACGATGCTGAACGAATTCGTCGCCTATCTCGACTTGGCCGCCCTGCCCGACGCCGCCCTGGCGCCCCGCTCGCGGCTGATGGTGACCTATGCCCTGTGCGGTTTCGCCAATTTCGGCAGTGTCGGCATCATGATCGGCGGGCTCGGCGCGATGGTGCCGGCGCGCAAGGCCGAGGTGGTCGCGCTGGGGCTGAAGTCGATCATCTCGGGAACCATCGCCACCTGCATGAGCGGGGCGGTGGTCGGCCTGTTGTGAACCGGCGGGACGGCATCGACACGGCGCTCCGCGCCTTGGTGCCCGGCATCCCGCGACACGAACTGGCCGCGGTGACCGACCACGCCCTGGCCTCGCCCGGCCTCAAGAAGGCGTCCCCCGACAAGGCGGCCTGGCTGTCGCTGGTGGCCTATCTGCGGCACCGCTGCAGCGACTACGAAGCGCTGTTGGACGAGGGCTACGGGGTCGAGGCGGCGCGGCATTTCAGCCGCCAGCAGATCAACGACCAACTGACGGCATGGGGATCGCGCCGCCTTGTGGCGGGCGACGAGGACCCCGGCTAGGCTGTCCGGCGGGCGATCAAATTGACCGCCTTCATGCTCAAGACGACCTCGTCGGCCTGGTTCAGCACCTCGATGAACGACTTGACAATGCCGCGATCCGGCTTGGACCGCGACGGCGTGGCCTCCATCACGGTGACCCGGATCCACAGCTGATCGCCCGGACGCACCGGTTTCAGCCAGCGCAATTCGTCGAGGCCGGGCGAACCCAGGCTGGCCACCGTCGGCAGGTAGTGGGTGGCATAGAGATTCATCATCAGCCCGGCGGTGTGCCAGCCGCTGGCGATCAACCCGCCATACATGGTCTGTTTGGCGGCCTCGGAATCGGTATGCATGGCCTGCGGGTCGTAACGCTTGGCGAATTGGATGATCTCGTCCTGGTCGACCGCGATCGGGCCGAAGCGGTGCACGCTGCCGGCGACATAGTCCTCGAAGGTCCGGGTGCTGATCGGCGTGGTGAAACTGGATTGGCTCACGGGCTCGCTCTCCTGAACGGGGTTCCAGAATGTGCCGTCACAGCCAATTCCAATCAATGGCGGAATTGCCGCCGCACCCCCACCGCCGCGACATGCCGGCTTAGACCTTAGATGAGTGGCCATTTTCCTTTTCAATATTAACATCAGGTGGTAATTTAAGGCATGGGACTTGCCCCCGACGACCTGCGCATCCTGTTGGAGCTCGCCACGAGACGGCAGGACGTCAAGCTACGAATTCACGACATGTGCGCAACTAATCACGGACTTTTTTGAAGACGTTGACCGTCACCTGTTGCGTTTAGGAGTTTTGCCATGAGAACGCTTCGTATCGGCATCCGCTCCCATGATGAGGCAAAGTCCCAACTCCTCGCCATCGCTGGCGGCGAGGCTTCCCGGAACGAAAACGAACCCAGTATCTGGGTGACGTCGCTCGGCAGTCTTGCCCAACTCCTCAACGCCGAAAACATGGCGCTGCTGGATCTGATCCGTGCCCGCGAGCCCGCGTCGGTTACAGAATTGGCCGGCTTGACCGAGCGTAGCGTTCCGAGCCTCTCCCGGTCATTGGCCAAGATGGAAGAATACGGCCTGGTCAATATGGTCGAACATGGGCGGATGCGCGCACCTCGGGTCGCCTTTGATCGCCTTGAAATTGTTGTCGTCGAACGTCCGCCGCTCGACCGGCACGCCGCCTGACTTGCATCGGCCTCACAGCCGATCCGAGCTCAATTCCCCGCGCTGCGCAGGTCAACATCAATTAATAAGGCGAGAATCGTACTTGCAACTTGCCAGAGCGCGCCGCCTGGTACAAGCCGACGACGGCATTCGGAAGGTTGTCGAAACCATCGACGACATTGTTGATCGGCTTCAGCGCGCCGCTTTGCAGCAGCCGGGAGAGATCGTCTTCGGCTTTCAATCGCTCATGATAGAAGTCGTGGACGATCCATGCTTCGGATTTGATATTTCGCTGCTTCAGTATTTCCTCGATTTCCTCGGATATACCGAATGCCCGCCGCAAAGAAGGGCGCTGCTGTGGCGGCGCGTCCAGCCTGTCGGCATAGAACGCCCCGGCGCCGCCATAGGCGAACAGACGGCTGTCCTGGTTCATCAGGCCAGCGACGGTCGCCGTCAGCGAGCCGCCGATTCCATCCGAGAAAACGTCGATGCCGCCCGGGAACGCGGCCTTGAGCTGCCTCTCGAAGTCCATGGCCCGATAATCGATGCAGTAATCAATACCCAGGCTGTCCATCACCCAACGGCAGCGATCGGGGCCGCCGCCGAAACCGACCACCGAGCAGCCGGCGATCTTGGCCAGCTGGGCGACGATCGAGCCGACCGAACCGGTCGCGCCCGCCACCGCCACCGCGTCCGTACGCCGCAGCGGACCGCATTGCCGCATGCCGAAATAGGCGGTCATCCCCGAGGTACCGAAGATGTCCATCAGCACCTCGGGCGGCCACATCTGCACCATCGCCGGCCGGAACACATAGGTCCATTGCGAGTTGGTGCCGTTCACCGCCCGGACCGCCTCGCTGGCGGCGCCGTATCCCACCGATCGGTCGTCGCTGCGGATGACCTGGTAATCCTGCCAGCCCGCCTGGCAAGCGATGACGTCGCCTTCTTTAAAGGCTTGATCGCGCGATTGAAGCACCTCGGCGCAAGCATAATTGCTGCGGTCGGTGTCGCCCTGCTTGGTCATGCCACCGGCCATGCGCGAGCGCGTGGCCGAATGAATATTCACCAGCTTCACCCGGACCAGGGCCTGGCCCTCCTGCAGTGCCGGAATCGGGTGTTCCTGCAGCTCGAATTGCTCCACGCCCAGCCGGTCGTCGACCATTGGCTTGGCGAAGATCCATTTCCGGTATGTCTTGGGCAATTCAATGCTCCTTGCCGCCACGCGGGGCTATGGGCTCGCTCCCGCTCGATCATGCCGAGCCACTGTAAGCATCGCGCGCTTCCCCTTGAAGCTCCGATGCGACCGGTGGCGCGACTTGCCGTAGGTCACGCAACCGTGGCAGCATCGGCCACGGTCGCAATCAACCAAGGAGAGAACGAACATGCCACAGATCACCGGCGGTTGCCTGTGCGGCAAGGTGCGCTACAGCGCTGACGCAGAACCTGTCTTTACCGGCATATGCCATTGCCGAAATTGCCAGAAAGAAAGCGGCAGCGCGTTCGCCATCGTGATCGGCATTCCGCAAACCGCCTTGTCCGTGCAAGGCGACTTGAAAACGTTCGAAGACAAGGGCGACAGCGGCATGGCCATGCTCCGCCGGTTCTGCCCGAACTGCGGCTCGACCTTGATGGACCAGGCAATGGCCATGCCCGACGTCATCATGGTGCAGGCCGGCACGCTAGACGATCCGAGCTGGGTGAAGCCGGCGATGCAGATTTACTGCGACAGCGCGCAACCCTGGGTGCAGCTGGACGGCGAGATGCAACGCTTCGGGAAGATGCCCGGCTAGCGTCGCGTGAGCAGAGAAGCTCGCTAGCCGCGTTCGGCTGCTGGACGTGTACGCAAGCATTTCTGGAGTGAAACGCCAAACCCGGACGCTCTTGCACTCGATTGCCGGCCTCATCGGTCCTCGAAGATCGCCTCGATCGACTGGCCGAAGAGGCGCGCGATCTTGAAGGCGAGCGGCAGGCTGGGGTCGTACTTGCCGGTCTCGATGGCGTTGACGCTCTGGCGGGCGACGTCGAGACGTTCGGCCAGCTCCGCCTGGCCCCACCCGCGTTCGGCGCGCAGCTCCTTAAGTCGGTTCTTCATGGACCGGCGCCTCTAGCGCTTCGCCGCCCACCACCCGGCCCGGGCAATCAAGGTTGAGAGCAGCTGGGCGAAGACGAGTCCGACCCATCCCAGCGCAAAGTAGACGCCGGGCGTACCGCGGGGATGTCCCGGTCGATGTTGAAATTGGAGGGCAGGCGTTGCTCACCTTGAGCCTGTAGGCTCGGGGTGTCGAATCCGCAAAGGAGAGCAACGCCATGAAGAAATCTACCACATTGGCCGCCGTCGTTCCGGCGAC
>CAIOJO010000267.1 GCA_903858635.1 uncultured Telmatospirillum sp.
GTCGCCGGAACGACGGCGGCCAATGTGGTAGATTTCTTCATGGCGTTGCTCTCCTTTGCGGATTCGACACCCCGAGCCTACAGGCTCAAGGTGAGCAACGCCTGCCCTCCAATTTCAACATCGACCGGGACATCCCCGAGTCAGCGGCCATAACACAATGAGGCTATGAAATCGACGCGCCGCCGACCGGGCCCGGCCACCGAATGGCCGCATGGGAAGGTTGGCAAGCCCGGCGCTCAGATCAGGTCTTCGCCGTGTTGGCAGAAGGCGGCCAGCGCCGCCACGTCGGCGATCGTCACCTTGGTCCCCGTTACCTGCACGCCGTGCTCGCGCAAGGCATTGAAGGTGCGCGACAGGGTTTCCGGGCGGATGCCGACGCGGGCCGCGATCAGGCGTTTGCTGTGCGGCAGCCACGCCACCACCGGACCGGCCAGCTTGGGGGTCAGCGACAGCAGGTAGAGGGCGAGGCGCTGGGTCGAGGATTTGAGCTTCAGATTCTTCACTTCCCGCACCAGGCTGCGGAAATGGGTCGACATGGCGCCGACCATGGCCACCGCCAGTTCCGGCATCGCCCGCAGATTGCGGCACAGGCGCTCGGCCGGCATGGCCAGGACGCGGGCCGGGCCGAGGGCGCGGGCGCTCATCAGATAGGGTTTGCCGGCCAGCACCGCGGCGGCGATGAAGATCTCCGGGGCCCGCAGGATATTGACCAAGGTCTCCTCGCCGTCGCTCAAGGTGCCGAACAGGCCGATCTCGCCCTTGAGGATGATGTGCAGGAAATGGGGCTCGTCGCCCTGCAGGAACAACATGTCGCCGCCGGTGCAGCGCAGCAGCACGGCTTCGCCCAGGATGGCGGCCGATTGCTCGGCCGACAAGGCAGCGAACAGGGGGCTGCCCTGGACCTCGGCGCAGAAACCGGAGCCGCGTCCGGGACCCCGGCCGGGTTTGGCGGGATGGACGGCTAATCCCTGCATCTGTCGGCCTCGCTCTCTCTCATCACTTTGACTTAACAGCCATTCGCCCCGCGGCAACTTGATCTCCGTCAAGCCGGGGGCAAAGTCCCTACGCATGGTGCGGCAATTTGTCGCGGCCTTTCCCTGCATCAAGTCCACTGGCGAAACGCCCGCGTATGCTCGGCCCGGCTGAGAATTCCGGCGGAGTTGAGTCCGCCCGATCCCCGGCAAGGAGGCAGACCGCTCCCATGCAGGATTTTACCACCATCGCTAGGGGCGAGCAGAGGCGGGCGCTGTGGGGCAGTACCCTCGCCTTCACCGTGTGCTTCGCGGTGTGGACGATCTTCAGCATCCTCGGCCTGCAGATCAAAAAGGATCTGGGCCTGAGCGAGACCGAGTTCGGCCTCTTGGTCGCCACGCCGATCCTGACCGGTTCGCTGATTCGCCTGGTGCTCGGCATCTGGACCGACCAATACGGCGGCCGCCTGGTCTTTCCCTTGGTGATGATCGCCTCGGCGGTCGCCACCTGGCTGGTCACCCTGGCCCACAGCTACGAAGCCTTCCTGCTGGCGGCGCTGGGCGTCGGCATCGCCGGCGGTGGTTTTGCCGTCGGCATCGCCTATGTGTCGCGCTGGTATCCGAAAGAGCGGCAGGGGACCGCGCTGGGCATCTTCGGCATGGGCAATGTCGGGGCGGCGGTAACCAAGTTCTGCGCCCCTTGGGTGATGATCACCTTCGGCTGGCAAATGGTGGCCCAGCTATGGGCCCTGATCATGGTGATCAGTGCCGTGCTGTTCTATCTGTGCACCAGCGACGACCCGGCGCTGCGCAGCCGACGGGCCGGGGGCGCCAAGCCGGAATCGATGGGGGCCATGCTGGCGCCGTTGCGCGAAGTGCGGGTCTGGCGCTTTTCCCTTTACTACTTCTTCGTCTTCGGCGGCTTCGTCGCCTTGGCCCTGTGGTTGCCACGCTATTACATGGGCGCCTACGGCCTCGACGTGCAGACCGCCGGCATGCTGGGTGCCGCCTATTCGATCCCGGCCAGCCTGTTCCGCGCCGTCGGCGGCTGGATGTCGGACAAATGGGGCGCCCGCCGGGTCATGTATTGGACCTTCGGCGTCGCCGTCGCTTGCCTGTTCATCCTGTCCTATCCGGCCACCGATTACGTGGTGCACGGGGTCAAGGGCGACATCCGGTTCGGCCTCAGCCTCGGTGTCATCCCCTTCACCCTGGTCGCCTTCGTCCTCGGCTTCTTCATGTCCCTGGGCAAGGCGGCGGTCTACAAGCACATCCCGGTCTATTACCCGAACCGCGTCGGCTCGGTCGGCGGGGCCGTCGGTCTGGTCGGCGGCCTGGGCGGCTTCGTCATGCCCATCGCCTTCGGCGCCCTGAACGACCTGACCGGCGTGTGGACCAGCTGCTTCATGCTGATGTTCCTGGTGGTCGTCGCCTCTTTGGCCTGGATGCACCACGCCATCCACCGCATGGAGCGCGACGCCTTGCACAGCCTGGGAATGCCGGACGGCCCGGCGCTTCCGGTGGGCGACGGGCTGGACCGCCTGTTGCCGACCCAACCGCACTGACGAACGCCGAAAAAGGGAGACGACCATGTCCGTCGACGTATCAGCCCGTACCCTCAAACGCCATGTGGTGGCCGACTGGTCACCCGAGGACAGCGGCTACTGGGAGAGCAAGGGCCGCCGGCTCGCCATGCGCAACTTGTGGATCTCGATGCCGGCCCTGCTGCTGGCCTTCGCCGTCTGGATGGTGTGGAGCGTGGTGGTGGTCAACCTGCCCAACATCGGCTTCAAGTTCGATACCGACCAGCTGTTCTGGCTGGCCTCGATGCCCGGTCTGGCTGGTGCCACGCTGCGCATCTTCTATTCCTTCATGATCCCGATCTTCGGCGGAAGGGCCTGGACCACGCTGTCGACGGCGTCGCTGCTGCTGCCGGCCATCGGCATCGGCCTGGCGGTACAGGACGCCAGCACGCCTTATGCGGTGTTCCTGTTCCTGTCGCTGCTGTGCGGCTTCGGCGGCGGCAATTTCGCCTCGTCGATGGCCAATATCAGCTTCTTCTTTCCCAAGCATAAGAAGGGAATGGCTCTTGGCCTGAACGCCGGGATCGGCAATCTGGGCGTCTCGGTGGTCCAGTTCGTGGTGCCCATCGTGGTCGCCGGGGCGGCCTTCGGCAGCCTGGGCGGCGACGCCCAGACCTGGGCGAAGGGCGCCCTCACCAAGCAGATGTGGCTGCAGAACGCCGGCTTCATCTGGGTCCCGTTCATCCTGGCCTGCTGCCTGGCGTCCTGGCTGGGGATGAACGACATCGCCAGCAGCAAGGCCTCGTTTCGCGATCAGGCGGTGATCTTCCAGCGCAAGCACAACTGGATCATGTGCTGGCTCTACCTCGGTACCTTCGGCTCGTTCATCGGCTATTCGGCCGGCTTCGCCCTGCTGACCAAGACCCTGTTTCCGGCCGTCGATCCGCTGGCCTACGCCTTTCTCGGTCCGCTGGTCGGTTCTTTGGCGCGGGTCCTGGGCGGTTTCCTGGCCGACAAGCTGGGCGGCGGGCGGGTCACCCTGTGGACCTTCCTGGTGATGATGGTGGCGGTGGTCGGCGTGCTCTATTTCGTCAACCACAAGGCCGATTCCGGAGCCTTCACCGGCTTCCTCGGCATGTTCCTGGTGCTGTTCGCCGGCACCGGGGTGGGCAATGCCTCGACCTTCCAGATGATCCCGGTGATCTTCGCCACCCTGAAGCAGCGCGAAGCGGCCGGCCGCCGCAACCCGGAGCAATTGTCGCAGGAGGCATCCAAGGAAGCCGCCGCGGTGCTCGGCTTCACCTCGGCCTTCGCCGCCTATGGCGCCTTTTTCATCCCGCGCAGCTTCGGCACCTCGATCGCCCTGACCGGTAGCGCCGAGGGCGCGCTGTACATGTTCCTGTGCTTCTACGTCACCTGCGTGGTGACGACCTGGTGGTGCTACACGCGCAAGAACGCCGAAATCAAATGCTGAATATCCACTTGATTTTTCCCTCGCCGGGCGGGGCCTTCGGCCCCTTGGCCGCCGCCTCAATGGCGGCTGCTAAGGAACAGCGCCCGGCGAGGGCATCAGAGCACTAAACAGCGTAAGGCAAGAAAAATGAGCCATTTCGTCGACAGGCTGCTGTTCTTCAAGCGCAATATCGAAACGTTCTCGGACGACCACGGCGTCGTCACCAACGAGAGCCGGCGCTGGGAGGACGGCTACCGCAAACGCTGGCAGCACGACAAGATCGTCCGCTCGACGCACGGTACCAACTGCACCGGGTCA
>CAIOJO010000268.1 GCA_903858635.1 uncultured Telmatospirillum sp.
GTGCAAATCCAAACAGATCCGAGATACACTCTGTTGGCATCGGGGAACTCCTCTGCATTGCGTTAAGTCTTTGTTGCAGAAGTATTTTCGCCGATTCAGAGCCCCGATGCACCTAAAGAGTGCGAGAAATGCGGGCTAGCCTGCAATCGCCCACCGCGGCGGCTTCCCCTGCTGAAGGGCTGCGGGAAATGGCCCTAGGCCGATAGGGCCTTTGTGCCGTTTGAGCCGAATGCCACTTATGTTATATTTGACGTAGGCCCTCGTCAGCCTTGAGGGAATGACGGCAATGCTTACCAATACGGTCAAAAACAATACGCCTAACAGCGCAAAGGCGTCACCGACTCAGAAATACAAGCATGCGTTGCGCATGAAGACACGACGCCCCATCCGAATGATTGAACGTTGGCTTGCGGTCAACTGCTTCGGTGCCTGGGATGTCCGTCTCGAGGACCTTTCGGCCGATCTTACGATGAAAGCCTATGTGGTGTTCTTCGCGTTGCCCGAAGATGTCGCGGCCTTCAAGATCGCCGTCCGGCAGCCAGGCATGCCGTCCCGCGCCGACCTGCATCGGCGCGGCAAGAGTCGGACGTGAGCCAAACAATTATTATTCAGTGGGGCCGGCGTCGCAGCGGCGGAAATGCCAGGGTTCCGGCTCCGCCGGAACGCCGGCGCGGAGGCCGACGCCACTGATTTCTCTTCGCTGACTTTCTCGCCGACCGTCACCTGGCCAATTCGTGACCGATCAAGGCGCCACCCACCGCGCCGCCGACGGTCGCCGCGGTCTTGCCCGAACCTTTGCCGAACTGGTTGCCGACAAGGGCGCCGGCTCCTGCTCCGACGGTTTCGGCGCAGGCCGCCAGCAGTAGCGGCAACAGCAGCAGAACAAAGCCTCGGGACAGCCTTCTCTGAGGCATGTCGACCTCCTCCGTTGCCCCCCGTTTGACCATGCTCATTAAGGAGTCAACGGTTGGGATGACGGAAGGGTCCCGACCGGAGAAGAAAACGGCGCCCGGATGTGGTTCGCGCGCCGATTTTCGCCTGGCAAACCAGCTAGCGCTGGCGGTCGCTCATTCCCCGCCCTTGCGGAACTTGCGGGGCATCATGCCCACCACTTGCCGCACCCCCGGAATCGACTTGGCGAAGGCGCTCAGCGCGTGGCGCATATAGGTCTTGGTGGCATAGCTCTTGGAATCGACCCAGCAGAATTGCAGGCTCATGCGCTGCCCCTTCTGTGGCAGGAAGCCGTGATAGGATTTGTCGCTGACGCGGAACATCAGCATCTTGCCGAAGGTCGGCGGGAACTCGAAGGCGGGGTCATCGCGCGAGTTGCTGCGCAGCACCCGCAAACGCCCCCGCTCGTAAGGCCATTCCGGACTGAAGCCGAGGATCACGGTGAGGATCTTGTGCTTCGAATCGGGATGGGCATAGCCCTCGTTGTAATGGCCGCTGGTGTTGCCCATCATCACGATGGTCGGATAATAGGGGCTGAGGTCCATACCGAACTTCTGCTCGACCAGTTGGCGGAACCGCGGGCTGAGCAGATCCTGGAGCACCGCGTTGAATTTCGGTCCATACCGCAAATTGGGAATGCCATAGGTGCCCCGCTGCGGGATCTTCGGTGCATCGGCGATCACCTCGTCCTTGTATTGCACCGGCATCGACTGGTCGACGAAGGCGTAGTCGTAGGGATCCTGCTGCAACGGAGCGGCGGCGATGGCCGCCTCGTCCAGATAGCGGAACGGCGCCAGCGCCGCCTCGGTCTTCAATTGCGCGACTGCGGTCATGATCTGGTTATCCTTTCCCCCGAACAACTGAGAGCCGACAGGGCGCATCCCCGCCGGCGAATCCGCGAGTGGCCGGCAGAATACCCCTTCCCCGTGGCAACCCACAATATTTGTGCGGTGACGGAGGCCTCAGAACGCGGCAAAGCGGGCATCCCCTTTGGCGTCGACGGCGACTCCCTCGAACTCGACCAGCCAGCCCGGTCGGCAAACCGGTGCATGCACGACGATATGCGGCAATCCGCCCAAGCCGCAGGACTCCAACTCGGCGGCGACCAGTTCGGCGTCGACCGGATCGCGCAGATAGACGATCAGATATTGCAGGTCGCCAAGGGCAGCGCCGCTATTGCCGAGCAGGGCCGCGATGTTCTCGATGGCGCGGCGGGTCTGGCGGCAGACGTCGCCGAGATGCAGGATCTGCCCGCGGTTGTCGATACTGGCGGTACCGGACACGTAAAGATGACGGCGGTCACCGAAGCTCAGCTCGCGGCCGCGCTCGAAGGTCACCTGATATTCGACCGTCGGGTTCATATGCGTCGGCGCTTCCATGCGGCGGCATTGGCCGGGCTGCAGGCCATCGATGGCGATCAGGTCGAGAACCACCAGATCGGCCGGATCGGCGGAACGTCCGCCGATGCCGGTGCTGGCCGGGAAGCCGGTATGGAAGGTGATGCCGAAACGATCGAAGACATGGTTGCGGGCCCGGCTGACCGACCGGTAATGGGTGTCGATGTCGTGCACGTAGAACCAGGTGCGAACCACCTGGTCAAGGCCGATGCCCTCACTCTGAGCGGCAAAGCCGGGCACCCCCAACAGGTCGACGGTCTGCGCCGCGGCATCCTCGCGCAGATGCGAAATGAGGTTCTTCAGATAGTAGAAACGATAAGGCTCGGCGGTGATCGCCAGTGCGGCGGCCTCGGGCTTCGCCCCACGCAAGGTCAGGCGGCGCCGTTCGTCCCGACCGGCCCGATCGACGTGATAGGCGAACAGGCCGATCTTGGCGGCCGCCGGCGGCTGCTCGATCACCGTTATCGCGGCACCGCTGGCGCCAAGGGCGGCAAATCCCGGATGGGCTCGCAATTCGGCTTCCTGATTGGCCGCATCGGACAGGAAAACTGTCGCCGCGACCGCCGATGCGCGGTCGACTCCGGACTCGGCGACGGCGGTGCGGTAAAGCTCGAAGCAGCGGTCGAGTTGCTGGGCAAAACTGCCTTGCCCGGGAGGGCCCAAGACGAAGAAGGCCTCGTCGGCACGGCCCGCTGCTGAGGACCACTTCTTCCAGGAAACAGTCATCAAGTTACTCATTTTCGGAACACGCGAACCCGGTTGGACCGTAATCCTCAAGAGTTGTTTTGACAAGTGACGGTCCTATACCAATTGCGGATGTCCGGACCCTCCTGGTGTAGGGGGCGGCCAATCCACATCTCTTTGGGGATAACCCGCCAAGGGGAGCCGACCATGACCGCGCCAAACTTCTACGAAGCCGTCGCGCCGATGACGACCACGGCCGCGGTGTTCGAGCCGGAGCGCTATGTTCGGGCGCCGGACGACTGGCTGGTGGCGCTGGGCGACATCGAGGGCTCGACGGCAGCGGTGGAGGCGGGACGGCATTCGGCGGTTAACTACGTGGCGGCCGCGCTGGTGACGGCCCTGACCAATCTGTGCGGCCCCATTCCCTTCCAGTTCGGCGGTGACGGCGCCGTCGCCCTGGTGCCGCCCGAACTGGCCGCCCAGGCGCGCCGCGAACTGGCCCGCAGCCGCGGCTTCGCCGCCCGCGATTGCGGCCTGCGGCTGCGCGTCGGATTGGTTCCGGTGGCCCAGCTGACCGCCCGCGGCGCCGATCTTCTGGTCGGCCGCTATGAGCCGACGCCCGGAAATGCCCAGGCCCAGTTCCTCGGCCCGGCGATTGCCCTGTTGGAGCGGGCCATCAAGGAGCGCGGCGACCCGGCGCTGGCCCGCCTGGCCGCCGTCGGCGAAGCGGAGGACGACGGCGCCCTGCCCGACCTGACCGGCCTGTCCTGCCGGTGGGATCCGATCCGGCCGCGCCGCGGCAAGATGCTGTCCCTGGTGATCCAGGGCGCCCCGCACGGCGCCATGCACGCCACCCTGTTGCGCCTGGCCGGTCTCGACAGCCTGCGGGTGGCCGAGTTGGCCAGCCTCGACGTCCATTGGCCGCCGCGCAACCTGTGGCTGGAAGCGCGGGCCCGGCGCGGCCGCGCCCCGCTGCTGCTCAGCGTGGCAAAGGTGTTGGCGGAAAGCCTCGCCTCCACCTTGCTGTTTCGTTGGAAGCTGCGCCTCGGGCGGTTCGATCCGGAGCGCTATCGCCGCGAGATGTTGGCCAATCTGTTCGACTTCTCGCGCTCCGGCGAGACCTTCAGCCTGGTCTTCGACTGCCCGGAGGAGCGGATCGCCGTCATTCGCCGCACCCTGGAAGCCGAGGCCGCCGACGGCGCCCTGCGCTTTGGCATGCATGTCTCGGATTACGCCGTGGTGACCTGCCTGGTGAATTCGGCCAGCGAAGGCCTGCATGTCCATTTCGCCGATGGCGGAGACGGCGGCTATACGCGGGCAGCGTCGGAACTCAAGGCGCAACACGCCGCCGCTCAGCCGACGGTGGGAACGGCGGACAGGCCGTTGGCCACGGCCGCCATCGACCGGCCTGCCATCCACCGCTCGAAATCCCCTGCCGGCAGCGGCACGCTATAGCGGAACCCCTGCACCATGGGACAGCCCAGACCGCGAAGTGCCGTCTCCTCGCCGGCGGTCTCGACCCCCTCGGCGATGACCGCCAGGCCGAGCGCCTTGGCCAGGCCGAGGATTGCCGCAATGATGGCGGCGTTGCCAGGCTCGCTGTCGACCTGCTGAACGAAGGAGCGACCGATCTTGATGGCGTTCAACGGCAGCCGCTTCAGATAGTTGAGGCTGGAATAGCCGGTGCCGAAGTCGTCGATCGATACCATGACGCCGATTTCGCGCAAGCGGGCCAGCTGGCGGATGGCGATTTCCGGCTCGGCCGCCACGCCGCTTTCGGTCAGCTCGATCTCGAACTGCGACGGCAAGATGGCATGCTGGGCGAGCAGGGCCGCCACCTGGTCGGCGAAGCCCGGCTCGAGGAACTGCTTGACCGAAACATTGACCGACAGGTTCACCGGCGGCAGCCCGCGCCGCCGCCAGTCGGCCAGTTGGCGACAGGCTTGCTGCAGGACCCAGTTGCCGAGACGGAGAATCAGGCCGGTTTCCTCGGCCAGTGGAATGAACGACATCGGCAAGACCAGGCCGCGCTCGGGGCAGTTCCACCGAATCAGCGCCTCGGCGCCGCAAGCGGAGCCATCGGCAAGAGCGATCTTTGGCTGGAAATAGAGCTCGAACTCGGCCTTCTCCAAGGCGCGCCGCAGGCCGTTCTCCAGGTTGAGGCGCTGCGCCGCCTCGCCGTCCATGGCCGAATCGAAGAAGCGGAAGGTATTGCGGCCGGCGTTCTTGGCCCGATACATGGCCGTATCGGCATTCTTCATCAGGGTGGTCACATCCTCGCCGTCCTGCGGGTAGAGGGCGATGCCGATGCTCGCCCCGACCTGCACGTCGTGGCCCTTCAGGGGCATCGGCTCAACCAGCCGGTTGATCAGTTTTTCGGCCACTTCGACCACTTCGCCGGCAATGGCGACGTCGGCCAGCACCACCATGAATTCGTCACCGCCCAAACGGGCGATGGTGTCGCTACGCCGCAGGCAGCCCTGCAGCCGCTGCCCCACCTCGGTCAGCAACAGATCGCCGACGTCGTGGCCGAGGCTGTCGTTGACCACCTTGAAGCGGTCGAGGTCGATGAACATCAAGGCAACCGACACCACGTCGCGCCGGGCCAGATTGATCGCCTGGCCAAGGCGGTCCTGCAGCAGCATCCGGTTGGGCAGGCCGGTCAGGGCGTCGTGATAGGCCTGATGGCGGATCTGCTCTTCCTTGCGGTGCAACTCGGTGATGTCGTTGAACACCGAGACGAAGCGGACCACCCGCCCCTCTTCGTCGCGCACGCTGGTAATGGTCTGCCAGGCCAGGAAGGCCTCGCCGCTCTTGCGGCGATTCCAGATCTCCCCCTGCCACCGGCCCGGCCCCAGCAGCCGGTCCCACATGATTTGATAGAACGGCGCTTCGTGGCGGTCGGATTTCAGCACCCGCGGCGACTTGCCAATCACCTCGTCCACCGAAAAACCAGTGATCTCGGTGAAGGCCGGATTGATCGACAGAATGGCGCCCTCTGCATCGGCGACCAGGATTCCTTCCGCCGTGTTCTGGAAGACGCTGGCGGCGAGTTGGGTTTCCGCTTCCGCCTTCTTGCGCTGGGTGACGTCGGTGGTGGTGCCGACGATGCGCCTCGGGCGCCCCTCGGGCCATTGCGCCACCGCCTTGCCTTCGTCGCGCAGCCAGCGTTCGCTGCCGTCGGCCAGGATGGCCCGGTACTCGCATAGGAAGGTGCCCGAGCCATCCTCCAGGAACCTTCTCCGGGCCAGGGCGACGCGAGACCGGTCCTCCGGCGCGGCAACCGCGTCCCAGGCGCCCATATCGCGGGGAGCCGGGCCTTCGCGGCAGCCGACCAGGGTTTGCCAACGCCGGCTGAAGGCCACCCGTTCGGCATCGACATCCCAGTCCCAAAGGCCGTCCGTGGTGGCGTCGAGGGCAAGGCGCAATTGCTCGCGGGACCGGCTGACCCGCAGATGCAGCTCCCGTTGCATCAGCACCAGGACCAGAATCACCGTCAGCAGGGCGCCCGCCGCGGCGAAGATGGTTTCCATGTTGCGGCGGGCGCCCCTCGCTTGCCCTTCGACGTCGTCCTGGGCGATGCCGACGGTGGCCACCAGGGGGTAGTCCGGGACCCGGCGATAGGCATAGAGCCGGCGCATCCCGTCGACCCGACTGTCCCGCCAAAAGGTGCCCGAGGCGGACTCGCGGAGCTGCGCCCACAGGGGCGAACCGGCGGTCGACAGGCCGACCCCTTCCTGGGTCGCCGGCCCGCGCGCCCGAATGATCTGGTCCATCCCGATCAACGCAACGATGCCGTTGATACCGATCTTGGTGGGGTTGTGGTAACGGGCGAACAGCTCGGGCTCGACGGCGATCGCGATCATCCCGGCGAAGCTGCCGTCGGGCTGATGCAGGGGACGGGCGAAGGGAATGACAATCCGGTGCGACATCCGTCCGTCGATCGGCAATCCGATGACCAGCTCGTCGCGTCCGGACGCCTGCACCGCCCTGAAATGCGCCCGGTCGCCGACGCTTCCGGCGCTGCCGCCGGCAACGATCGAAACGGCGGTGCCGTCGGGCTGGGCGACCACCAGATTGCAGATGATGTCGTGCCCGACCGCCTGTTGGGCCAGAAACGCCTCGGCCGCGCCAATCCCGTCATGTTCGTAGATGTGACGAACCGCCTTCAGGATGCCGTCGATCAGGGTGATGTTGATGGCGGCATGCAGGGCGAAATCGTCGGCCGACTCGACGGCCATGCGGCGCCACTGCTCCTGGATGCCGCCGTCGATGGAGCGAAGCTGGACGCCAAGCGCGGCGATCATCCCGCTGATAACGATCAGGAAGGAAAGCAGAAGCAGCACATGTTTGTGGATGAAGCGGGCGATCGTCGTCATGCGTCGGATTCCGGCCCCTCCAACTTGCGCGCCTCGACCGTCGATTGGACCCCGTCTAGATTCTAATGAAGGAAGTGAAACCTAAGGTTACAAGAGGCCACACAAGAAACAGCGGCATTATTCCGTCGCTTTCGCCACATCCTGTCCGCCGGCAGACAGGCATTCCACTATTCGGACACCTTCCCTGGGCAATGCTCCATTGACGCACCGACCTCACCCGGCCCGTACGCTGGTGAGAAAGCTCGTCACCTCCCGCCGCAGCCGTTCCGAGTTGCTGGCAAGGGCACCGGCCGATGACAGGACCAACCCGGCCGAGGTTCCGGTATTGGCAACCGCCGCGGTCACCCCGTCGATGGTGTGCGAAACCTCTCCGGTGCCTTGCGCCGCCTGCTGGATGTTGCGGGTAATCTCCTGGGTCGCCGCCCCTTGCTCCTCGACGGCCGACGCGATGACGGCGGAAATCTCCTGCACCTGGTCGATGACGCTGCCGATGTTCTTGATGGCGGCAACCGCGCGGCGGGTTTCCTCCTGGACGGCGGATATCTGGTTGCCGATTTCCTCGGTGGCGCGGCCGGTCTGGTTGGCCAGATTCTTCACCTCGCCGGCCACCACGGCGAAACCCTTGCCGGCATCGCCGGCCCGCGCCGCCTCGATGGTGGCGTTGAGTGCCAGCAGATTGGTCTGGCTGGCAATATCGTTGATCAGTTTGACCACTTCGCCAATCTTGTCGGCGGCCGAGGCCAGGGCCAGCACCATGGCATTGGTGCGCGCCGTCTCCTCGGAGGCGGCGGTGGACACCCTTGCCGCCTCGGAGACCTGTCGGGAAATTTCGGCGATCGACGACGACAATTGCTCGGCGGCCGCGGCCACCGTCTGCACATTGGCCGTCGCCTGCCCGGAGGCCGCGGCGACGGTTGCGGCCCGGGCACTGGCCTGCTGCGCCGAGGACGACATGGACTGGGCAGCGGTCTGCAACTCGGTGGCGGAGGTGGACACCACCGTGACCACCCCCATGACGCTCGCCTCGAAATCTTCGGCCATCTTGTGCATGGCCTGTTTGCGTTGCACGGCGGCGCTCTCGGCGGCTTGCTGCTGCTCGCGGCGCAGGGCTTCGACCTGCAGCGCGTTGTCCCTGAACACCTGCACGGCCTTGGCCATCTCGGCGATTTCATCGGCATTGCGGGAGGTCGGAATGAGCACCGTAAGGTCGCCGCCGGCGAGGGCGCCCATGGCGGTGGTCATCGCCTTGATCGGCGTCGCGATGTCGCGGCCGATCAGCAAGGCGCTGCCGATCCCCAGCAACGTCGCCAGTGCGCCGACAGCCATCGAGAAGGTCATGGACTGGCTGATCTGCTGATTGGCTTCCGCGACGAATTCCTTGCTGTGGTTCTCATAGTATTGCGCCGCCTTGGCATTCGTCTCGGCATAGCCCTTGGCGGCCGCATTGACGTCGGCAATAGCCTGCGCGTATTCCGGCGCCGACGGCGGGAGGCCGGCGGCCTTCAATTCATTGAGCTTGAGCGCAACCGTCTCGAACTGGGTGACCGCATCGCGAAAATCTTCGACCATCCGACGCCCTTCCGGACTCTTCAGGCGTTGCTCCAGATCCGCGATCTGCGCCTTGAACTGGGCGAAGGCAGCATCCCGATCGCGAATGAAGCTCGCGTCGCCGGTGGCCGCATAGGTCCAGGTCAGGACGCGGGCCTGGCGGACGCTGAGCAGGCTGTCCTTGAGTCCCAGGGCAATAGAAGATGTCGACTGAGCCTTCTCTACCCCAAGCTGGGTCTGCCAAGCCCAGTAAACAGAAAGCCCTGCAATGGAACAAATCAATACGACAAGCATCCCAAAGGCAATGAACAATCGCCCCTTAATGTTAATATTTTTAAACATGACTTGCTCCGCCGGTTGCGTGCTCACGGAGACTACCCCACAAGATCCTGGTAAAACATTTCAACTGTGTGACAAATCGTTTCGCCGGTGGACCGACGTCACCCGCCTCGCCGTGCCCGACCTCCTGGGAGACGGGCTTCAGGCGGTCCAACGAGGGCCGATCGGGGGGCTTTTTCACTTGCCGCCGCGGATTCAATATTATATATAATATGCGTCGATGGGGCGACGGGCGGCGCAATTCAACAGAAATGAAGTCTGTTGCGATAGGCAATTGGTTTGCACCCGCGCCCTCCACACTTGTTGTAATACGACATCGGACATGGTTTCTGGGCCGTGCCGCCCTGCCCGCTCTGTCGCGCGAGGCCGACTCGAGGATTGTTTCGCCAATGGCTAGAAAAAAGCGGCCGACCGCCGGATGAGCGACCCCCGCGACAGTTTTTTTGAACCGGTCGCCAAGGCGCGCGTCACCGCGCGCCTGATTGTCGAGGATGCGGGGGTCATCGCCGGCCGCCGCGCCGCATTGGACTCCTTGGCCGAGATCGACATGGTCCCGATGCTGCTAGTCGAAGATGGCACAGCGGTCGAGGCCGGCACCATCATCGCCGAGATGGTCGGCTCCCCCAAGCAGATCGCCCTGGCCGAAGAACGGGTGATCGGCCAGCTGGCCAAACCATCCGGCATCGCCACCGCCACGGCCCGCTTCGTCGCCCAGGCCGGCGGCCGCGTCCGCGTCGTCTCCGGGGCCTGGAAGAAACTGCCGTTCTCGCAGAAGGAAATGATCCGGCAGGCCATCATGGTCGGCGGCGCCATGCCGCGGATTGCCGAGTGGCCGTTTCTCTACATCGACAAGAATTTCGTGCGCATGCACGGCGGTTTGGCCCCGACGATGGCGGCGGCCCGCCGCTTCGACGGCTGGACCAAGATCGTCCAGCTGCGCGGCGAATATGGCGATATCAGCGACGAAGCGGTGCAAGCCGCGGCCGGCGGGGCGACGATCGTTTTCGTCGATTCGGGGCAGATGGCCGATGCCGAGCGGGCCATTGCGGCGTTGACCCGGCACGGGCTGCGCGGCGGCGTCGCCGTGGCTTTTGCCGGCGGCGTAAGGTTGGGCGACATCGAGGCCGTGGCTCGAATCGGGGTCGACATCGTCGATGTCGGGCGGCCGATCGTCGACGCTCCGCTCCTCGACATGCGGCTCGACGTGGTCGCGGTCGCAGGGGTCTGAGCCATGGCTGAACCGCATCGTCCCGGCGGTCCGTCATGAGAGCCTTGCTCTACGAATGTGCCAGCGGCATCAGCGGCGACATGAATCTGGCCGCCCTGGTCGACTTGGGCGTCCCCGAACAGCATGTGCTGCGTGAACTGGCGCGTCTGCGGCTGGATGACGAGTTCACCGTGAGCTTTGCCAAAGCGGCCAAGCAGGGCATCACCGGCACCCAAGCGACGGTGACGGTGGCCGGCCATGCCCACGCCCACCCGCATCGCTGCTACAGCGACATCAAGGCAATGATCGCCGCTTCCCCGTTCAACGAGACCGTCAAGGCGGTCACCGCGCGCGTCTTCGCCATCATCGCCGAGGCCGAGGCCCGCATCCACGATGTCGAAATCGACCGGGTGGCCTTCCACGAGATCGGCGCCACGGATTCGATTGTCGACATTTTCGCCGCGGCCATTTGTCTGGACTACCTGGCGGTCGACACCGTCGTCGCGACGCCGGTTGAACTCGGCTCGGGTTTCGTCCGCTGCGCCCATGGCATATTGCCGGTCCCCGCCCCGGCGACGCTGGAAATCCTGAAGGACGTGCCCTGCCTGACCGGCGGGGTCGCCGGCGAGGCCACCACGCCCACCGGCGCCGGCATCCTCAAGGCCACCGTACAGCGCTTCGCCGAGCGCTTCGCCTACACGCCCGAACGCATCGGCTACGGCATCGGCCGGCGCGACTTCACCATCCCCAATGTGCTCCGCGTGACCCTGGCCGAGCTATCCGAGGATGGCCGGCCGCCCTATCGGATCGATCGGACCAATGTCGAGATCACCGCCAATATCGACGACATGTCCCCGGAGTCGTACGAGCCACTGATGGAATGCCTATTTGCAGCGGGCGCCAGCGATGTGTTCATTACGCCGATCCTGATGAAGAAGAGCCGGCTGGCCCATATGATCTCGGTGCTCGCCCAGGAACAGAAGGTCGATAACTTGGTCCAGGTGTTGTTCGAGAATTCGACCACGATCGGCGTGCGCCTGCAGTCGGTGGGCAAGCGCATCCTGGCGCGTTCCTATGAGACGGTGGCGACGCGTTTCGGCGATGTGCGGGTCAAGATCGTGCAGTTGCCGCACAACGGAGCCCGGCGCTGGAAGGTCGAGCATGACGACGTCAAGCGTCTGGCGCTGGAACACGGCCTGCCTTACCTCACGCTGCGCCGGGAGATCGATGCCGCGGTGCAGGAACGGCTGTTCGGCCCGGCATGGGGAAACCAGGAATGAGCGCCGTCGCGGAAATCCTCAACGACTACAAGGAATCGCGGCTTTCTTTGGAGGAAGCGGCGGCCGCCCTGTCCCGCGCCTACACGGCCGATCTCGGACATACCGTGATCGACCTGCAACGCCGGCGCCGCGTCGGGGCGGGCGAGGTGATCTACGCCGCCGGCAAGACACCGGACCAGTTGCGTGAGATCTTTCTGACCCTGGTCGGCAAGAAGCAGAACGTGCTGGCCACCCGCGCCACCGCCGAGGCTTTCGCCGCCGTGCAGGCCGAGTTGCCGGACGCGCTGTTCAACACCATCGCCGGAACCATCACCCATGTCGGGACACCGGTCGCTCGGGCAGCCACCCGCATCGCCGTGGTCAGCGCCGGCACCTCGGATCAGCATGTGGCGGAAGAAGCCGCGGTGACGGCGGAATTCTACGGCAATCCGGTCCTGCGCATCGCCGATGTCGGGGTGGCCGGCCTGCATCGCCTGCTGGCCCGTTTGGACGACCTGGAGTCGGCGCGCGTCATCATCGTCGCCGCCGGCATGGAAGGGGTGCTGCCCAGCGTCATCGGCGGATTGGTCCGCGCCCCCGTCATCGCCGTTCCCACCAGCGTCGGCTACGGCGCGTCGTTCGGTGGCATTACGGCGCTGCTCGGCATGTTGAACAGCTGTGCCTCGGGGGTGACGGCGGTCAACATCGACAATGGCTTTGGTGCCGGCTATATCGCCTCGCTGATCAATCGCATCGATGCGCCGGATCAAGGGGACATCATCTGATGGACGAGCAACTGCGGAGCAAGTTCGAGGCGCTGCGGACCTGTCTGGGCGAGATGGGCAGCGTCATCGTCGCCCTGTCGGGGGGCATCGACAGCAGCCTGGTGGCCTATGTCGCCCATCAGGTATTGGGGGCGCGGGCACTGGCCGTGACCTCCGGTTCGGAAAGCCTGAAACGGGACGATCTGGACCTGACGCGGCGCATCACCGCCGAATGGGGCATGGCTCACCTGGTGATCGACACCGCCGAACTTAGCAATCCGAATTACGCCAGCAATCCGGTGAACCGCTGCTATTTCTGCAAATCGGCGCTCTACGAAGGCCTGGGCCGGATCGCCCGCGAGCGCCGCTTTGCGGTCATCGTCAACGGCACCAATCTGGACGATATGGGGGAGCATCGGCCCGGCATCGTCGCCGGACAAGAGGTCGGCGTTCGCTCGCCCTTGGTGGAATGCGGGTTTCGCAAAGCCGACATCCGCGCCTTGGCCGCCGAATTCGGCTTGCGCAACGCCGCCAAGCCGCAAGCCGCCTGCCTGGCCAGCCGCGTCCCCTACGGCACCGCCATCTCGCGCGAACTGCTCGACCGCATCGAGCGGGCCGAGCAGGTGTTGGCCGAGATGGGATTCACCCAATACCGGGTTCGCCATCATGGCGAGGTGGCGCGGCTCGAACTGACCCCGCCGGAATTCGCCTTGGCCCTCGCTCGGCATGTCGAATTGGCGGCGGCCATCAAGGCTTGCGGCTACGCCTTCGTCGCCCTCGACCTGGTTGGGTTTCGTTCCGGATCGCTGAACCATGCGGTCGCCGGGAACAGCGGCAAAGTTGGAAATTGAGATCCGATTCGAGTCCTGGAGGCAGCATGATCAACAAGGTGAATTTCGACGAGATCAAACGCGTGATCGCCCGCGAAGGGGTCAACCGGCGCGTCTTTGCCGGCGACAACAGCATGATCGTCCTCAACGAGATCAAGGCATCGGCCCAGCCAGCCTTCCACAGCCATGGCCAGGAACAACTGACCTACATCCTGGAAGGCGAGTGCGAATTCATCGTCGGCGAGGACGTGGTGCGCATGGGCAAGGGCGACGTCATCCTGGTTCCGCCGAATGTCGTCCATGCGCTGCGCCCCCTGGGCGAGGAAACGATCCTCAATCTCGATGTGTTCAGCCCGATTCGCGAAGACTACCTGGCCTGACCCGGATGAGCTTGAAAGAGAAACTTGGCACCGCCGGTGCCCGGCCAGTCCTGGGCGCCTTCCTGGGCCTGCCGGCGCCGCCCTTGGTGGAGGTGATCGGGCGGACCGGATTCGATTTCCTCATCCTCGACGGCGAGCATGGCGTGTTCTCGCCGGAAAGCACCGAAGCGTGCCTGCGGGCGGCCGGGTCGGTCGGGCTTCCGGCCATCCTGCGCATACCCGATAGCGACCCTTGCCACATCCAGCCGGCCTTGGATGCCGGGGCCCAGGGCGTGCAGGTGCCGGCGGTGGAGACGGCGGACCAGGTCCGACGCCTGGTCGAGGCCAGCCATTTCCCGCCCAAGGGCCGGCGGGGCTTCGGCTCGACCACCCGGGCCGCCGGTTACGGCTTCATCCCGCGGCCGCAGGTCCTGAAGACGGCCGCCGCCGAGACCCTGCTGATCATCCAGATCGAAACCCGCAAGGGGGTGGAGAACCTGGCCGACATCCTGGCGGTGGACGGGGTGGATCTGGTGTTCCTGGGGACCAACGACATGTCCCTCGACTATGGCTACCAGTCGGCCGCCGATCCGGCCATGCTGCCCCTGCTGAAGGAGACCATCGGCACCATCCGGCAAGGCGGCAAGCCGTGCGGCATTCATGTCGCCGACTGGGATCTGGTGCCGCAGATGCGCGAGATGGGGGTCACCTATTTCACCATCGCCGCATTGGCGGTGATGGGGCAATCCCTGCAGAGACTGGTCAAGGATTTCGCCGCGACGACCGCTTGACGAAGGACCGCAACATGACCTTGCAGCTGTTCAGCAAACGCGAAGTGTTTTTCCGCGGCCTGCGGTTGAGCGGCGTCAATCTCGACCAGGTGGCCCGGGTCGTGGCCGAGGAACTCGGCTTGGCCGAACACGAGGTCGTGGTGGTCGATGCGCGGGACGACCTGTTGACACTGGACGTCCTCAACGGCGAAGTGGAAATCGAGCGGATCGCCGGCAAAGGGCCGGCCCTGCTGCAGGCTTTGTCACGGGTTCCCGGCCTGACGGTGGGTCCGGACGCCGAGATCCACTCCGAAGGCGTGCTCGGCCTGATCAACCTGGCCTCGGACGATGCCGCGCGGCTGCCGGCGGCGGTCAGCGCCATGGAGCGGGATATCCGCGCCAACCTGGCCCGCCGCGCCATGGTTCTGCCCACCGGCAGTGAAATCATCGCCGGTCAGATCGCCGACACCAACACGCCCTTTCTGCTCGATCTGCTGCGCTCCGAGGGATTTACCGCCGAAGCCGGGCCGGCCGTGGCGGATGACCTGGATACGGCGATCGGCGCCCTGACCGAAGCGGCCTTCAAAGGCTACGGCCTGGTGCTGACCACCGGCGGCACCGGGGCCGAAACCAAGGACTGCGTGATCGAGGCGATCGAGGCCCTGGATCCCGCCGCCGCCACGCCCTTCATCGTGCGCTATACCCGCGGCCAGGGCCGGCACCACAAGGACGGCGTTCGCCTGGCGGTGGGGCAGCTGGAACTCACCACCTATATCGCCCTGACCGGTCCCCATCGCGAAGTCCGCCTGGTCGCCCCGGTCCTGGTGCAGGGGCTGCGCGAGGGGTGGAGCAAGGAACGCCTATCCGAAACGATGGCCGATGTGCTCCGAGACGACTTGGCCGGGCAACACGGCCAGCACGGCGGTCACTCCCACGCGTAAAAGTGTCATCTGACACAGGATCTTCACATTGTCCCTCGGTCTGACGCCTTAAGCTGCGCCCTGAATTTTCGTATCCGGATGACCGACCCCTGTACTCGGCATCCGCGAGCCGAACGAAGGGGCGACAACGATGGATGATTACTCGATGGCGACCTCGCTGGACAGCGAGGAGGACTTCGCCAGCCGCCTGGACGGGGGGCCGAACGCGTTACGGCTGCTGCGCTGGCGAGCCAGAGGGAATCTGCGGCGTGGGGCCCGGGCGGCCTTTCGCCTGCCCGCTTCGTTGCGCACCCGCTTCCTGTTGTTCGCCGCGCTGATGGTGGCCCTTGTCGTCGTCCAGGGGGTGGTCGGCTGGAGCGTCGCCGAGCGCAGCCGGACAATGAGCGTCACCGCCGACGACGGGGTGTCGACCGCGATGGGCGATCTCGACCTGTTGCGCGCCATCAAGAACATGGAAGTCTACACCCTGGTGACGCAGAACCTTGTTTCGACCGCCGCCGCCGACGATCCCGCCAATATCCGCCTCGACATGAAGAAAGTGGCGAATGATTACCGGGCCGCCCACACCGCCCTTGCCAAGATCGCTGCCGAGCGGCACATGACGACCTTGGGGGGCATCAACGACGTTGGCCAACGCATCGAAGTCGCCAAGAAATCCTTCGAGGACCTGGAGGCGGTGGCGCTGCAGGCGGTCGACATCGCGGCCAAGAACGACGGCAAGATTCCCTCGGCCCTCACCCTGCAGATCGGTGCCCGAGTCGACGGCCTGTACGAACATCTCGATCGCATGGCCGAGGGGGTCGACCTGATGGCCGGCAAGGACAAGAAGGACCTGGCCCAGACGCTGGACGGCAATACGGCGGTGGTGAAGACCTTCCAGTGGACCATGCTGGCGGCCGGCGCCGTCGGCCTGCTGGCCTGTGCGGTGGTCACCCTGTTCGTCCTGCACGGCATCCTGCGTCCCTTGTCCTCGGTGGCGGGGGCGACCGAGAACCTGGCGCGGGGGCGCATCCACGACACCATCCCCGAGTTCATCGCCACGGAAATCGCCGCGATCACCCGGGCCCTGGGGGTGTTTCGCGCCAATCTGCTGGAAACCGAGCATCTGAAGGCCGAGCAGGAAGCGCAAAAGCTGCATGCCGAGCAGGAAAAGCGGCGGATGATGCATCAACTGGCCGATTCCTTCGAGACCAGCATCAAGGGCGTGGTCGGCGAAGTCACCGGCGCCGCCACCCGCCTGCGCTCCACCGCCACGTCATTTTCCCGAGCCGCCGACGAGGCCACCAGCCAGGCCAGTACCGTGGCCGGCGCCTCGGAACTGGCGGCCACCAACGTCAACACCGTCGCCGCCGCCACCGAACAGCTGTCTTATTCGATTCGCGAAATCAGCCAGCAGGTGAGCGCCGCTGCCGACTTCGCCGCCAACGCGGTCGCCCAGGCCGGCCAGACCAACGAGGTGGTTACCAGCCTCGCCAACGCGGTCGAGCGAATCGGCGTGGTGGTCGACCTGATCACCGGCATCGCCCATCGCACCCATATGCTGGCGCTGAACGCCACCATCGAGGCGGCCCGCGCCGGCGAATACGGCAAGGGCTTCGCCGTGGTCGCCCGCGAGGTCAAGCTCTTGTCCGCCCAGACGGCCGAAGCCACCGCCGAGATCACCGCCCAGATCGCCTCGGTGCAGGGCGCCACCAAGGAAGCGGTGGCCGCCATCGCCAATATCGGCGGCACCATTTCGCAGATCAGCGCCATCTCCAACACCATCTCGATCGCCGTCGAGGAGCAGCAGGCGGCCACCGGCGAGATCTCGCGCAGCGTCCAGCAGGCGGCCGAGGGAACCCAGGAGGTCTCGTCCAACATCATCGGCGTCACCCAGACGGCCGGAGAGGTCGGCTCGGGCGCCACCGAACTGCTGGAGGCATCGGCCGGCCTGTCGCACCAGTCGGAGTCCCTGCGCGCCGCCGTCGATACCTTCCTGATGGGGGTTCGGGAAGACGGCCTGAACCTGCATTGGGGCGACGACTGGCTGACCGGCCACCCGGCCATCGATGCCGAACACCGGACCATGGTCCAATATGTCAACGATCTCAACGAGGCCATGACCGAGGGCAGGGGACGCGAGGTGCTTGGCGAAACCTTGGGCAAGCTGGTCGCCTACACCATCAGCCACTTCGACCATGAAGAGAAGATCTGGGCCGCGGGCAAGTTGCCCAGCCTCGGCCAGCACAAGCAAATGCATGCCGCCCTGACCGGCAAGGTCCAGCAGCTGCATGGCGAGTTCAGCGCCGGCCGAACCGACTTGACCATCGATGTCATGGCCTTCCTGCGCGAATGGCTGATCGACCACGTCTTCAAGGCCGACAAGATCGCCGCCAAGACCATCGCGGCTTAGGCCGGACCGGGTCGTCCACGCACAATCACTCGTCGTCATTTGGCGGTGGCGCGTGGATGGCCGGATCAAGTCAGCACAAGGCCGGGCATGACGACGTTTACTTGCCGAACGGCCTATTTGCCGAGCTCGGCCACCGGAGCGGGGTAGGCTGACGGGGCGCTGCGGCGCTTGGCGACGATCACCACCAACACCATCGAGATGACCAGCAGGACCGTCGAATAGAGCAGGCCGGCCGAGAAATTGCCGGTCAGGTCGCGCAAATAGCCGATCACCGACGGGCTCGAGGCGGATCCCATCAGCCCCACCGCGCTGATCACCGCGATGCCGGCCGGCCGCGCCGCTTCCGACAGCAGGGTCTGCGGCAAGGTCCAGAACACGCTCATCGCACAGAACGCACCGGCGGTGGTGCATACCAGGCCGAGCAGACGAAATTCCGGCTGCGGGGCGAAGATCACCAGCTGCCAGCCGATGGCGGCCAGCGCCAGCGCGGCGACGGCGTGCCAGCAGCGCTCCTGCTTGCGATCCGAGCTGACGCCCCACAAGGGCATCAGGACCAGGGTGACGATGGCCGGAATGGCGGTGACCAGGCCGACATAGGAGAATGTGTGGCTTTGCAGGACGCTGCGGACGATGGTCGGAATCCAGGTCGCGTTGACGTTGATGGTGTTGACCAGGCAGAAATAGGCCAGGCTGAGCATGACGATGTTCTTGTCGGCCAGCTGCTTCCACACCGACAGGCTGTCAGTGGCCCGCGCCGCGGGTTTTTCGGCGGCGAGCATGCCGTTGAGGGTATCGGCTTCGGCCGGCGTCAACCATTTGGCCTTCTCCGGCCGGTCGGACAGGTAGAAATAGGCCATGATGCCCAGCGGGACCGCCGGCAGCCCTTCCAGCAGGAACAGCCAGCGCCAACCCTGGACGGCGAACAGGCCGTGGGCGTTCTCGAGGATCAGTCCCGACACGCCGGAACCGACGGCCATCGCCACCGGCTGCGCCATCATCAGGAAGGCATTGGCGCGGGCCCGATGCGAGGCCGGAAACCAGTAGGACAGGTAGAGCAGCACGCCGGGAACGAAGCCCGCCTCCATCACCCCCACCAGGAAGCGCGCCAGGTAGAGGCTGCTGCTGTCGAACACCAGCATCGTCGCCGCCGAGGCGATGCCCCAGGACACCAGGATGCGCGCCAACCAGACGCGGGCCCCGTAGCGAACCATCAACAGATTGCTGGGAACTTCGCAGGCGACGTAACCGATATAGAAGATCGTACTGGCAAAGCCGAAGGCCGTGGCGCTGAGCCCCAGATCCTTGTTCATCGACAGCGCGGCGAAGCCGATATTGATGCGGTCCAGGTAATTGATGATGTAGAGAATAAAGAGGAACGGGATCAGCCGACGGCCGACCTTAGCAATGATCCTCAGGCGCTCGGCCATCGCCGGAGCGGTATCGACGCTTTTCTGGTGCATGCTTGCCCCCCTGCAAGTTTTTCTTTGTCCGCCGTTGGCGGACTTATTTCCGGACTTCGGCCACCGGCGCCGCAAAGGCCTGGGCTGCAGCGATCACCGGCCGCGCCCTGGACACGGCCAGGACCAGGACCATCGCAACCACCAGCAAGGCGGTGATGAACATCAGCCCGGCCGAGAAATTGCCGGTCAGATCGCGCAGAAAGCCGATCGCCGCCGGACTGAAGGCCGAACCCAGCAGGCCGAACGCATTGATCGCGGCGATGCCGGCCGGCCGCGCCGTTTCCGACAGCAGGGTTTGCGGCAAGGTCCAGAACACGCTGGTGGCGCAGTAGGCGCCGGCGGTGGTGAATCCCAGGCCGAGCAGGCGCAATTCGGGCTGGGGGGCGAACACCACCAACTGCCAGCCGATCGCCGCCATTCCCAGGGCCGCGACGACATGCCAGGTCCGCTCCTGCTTGCGGTCGGAACTGATCGCCCACAAGGGCATCAAGACAAAGGCGAAGGCCGCCGGTACGGCGGTGACCAGGCCGACGAAGGACAGGGTATGGGTCTGCAGGACGCTGCGGACGATGGTCGGGATCCAGGTGGCGTTGGCGTTGATCGTATTGCACAGGCAGAAATAGACCAGGGCCAGCAGGACCACGTTCCTGTCCGCCAACTGCTTCCAGATCGACAGGCCATGACCGGCGCGCCCGGCCGGCTTCTCTTCGGCCAGCAGGCCGGAGAGCGTGTCGGCTTCGTCCCGGGTCAGCCATTTGGCCTTTTCCGGCCGGTCGGACAGGTAGAAATAGGCCATGATGCCGAGCGGGATGGCCGGCAGCCCTTCCAGCAGGAACAGCCAGCGCCATCCCTGAATGCCGAACAGGCCATGGGCGTCCTGCAGGATCAGACCGGAGACGGCCCCCCCCCAGGGCCATCGCCACCGGATGGCCCATCATCAGGAAGGCGTTGGCGCGGGCCCGATGCGAGGCCGGGAACCAATAGGACAGGAACAGCAGCACGCCGGGCTGGAAGCCCGCTTCCAAGACCCCCACCAGGAAGCGCGCCAGGTAGAGGCTGCTGGTGTCGAACACGAACATGGTGGCCGCCGAGGCGATGCCCCA
>CAIOJO010000269.1 GCA_903858635.1 uncultured Telmatospirillum sp.
CGTCTCTGCTCGCACCTCTCGGATTACTCCGTACGGGTGTTACCCGCTACCTCGTTTTCTCATTCTGCATCTACCGATATTCTCAGTATAACATATTGAGAAGAGTGTCCGGACTTTCCTCACCCCGTAAAACTTTCATTTCACGCGGCGCGATGATCCACTCTGTCACTTCTTCTTTTTTGGAACAACTTATCCGGCACACGATCGGTTATTCTACGAACAACGCAGCAAAACCTGGCGGAGAAAATTTAGACTCCCTCACTCCGCCAAACCGATACGGATTTCTTTTTCGGCCGTCCGCAGTATTTCACGCAACCGCTGGCGCCCACGCTTCAGTAGCGATTCCACGGCACTCAACGTTGTGCCCATCACCTCGGCAACCTCGAGGTTGCTCATGTCTTCGTAATAGGACAGCACGATGGCGACGCGCTGCTGATCGGGCAGGCGATGCAGCGCATCCTCCAATTGGCCGTATACGCGGCGGCGGTGGATGCTGGTGACCGCATCGATGATGTCGGCCTTCGGTTCGTCCACTTCGTCAAGCCATTCGGTCTTCGGCAGACGCTGGAAATCAATGCACCGGTTGACGATGACCCGGTACAGCCAGGTGCTGAACTTCGCCCGACCGGCGTCCCAGCGATGGCGGTTGACCCAGGCCTTGACGAAGGCTTCCTGCGTCACGTCTTCGGCGTCGGCGGGATTCTTCAAGACACGCATGGCCACCGCATAGGCCCGATCAATGTGCCGCTCGACCAAGGTGCGGTAGGCCTCGACGTCGTCGAGGCGCATCCGCTCGAGCAAAGCATCATCGCCACCGCGCATGGCGGGGACCAAGGGCATTGTGTCTCTGGCGACTGAAAGCATCTTGTTCATCGCGCCGTCCGATCCGGTTCCCGCCGAACACTCAAGCTCGCCTACGGCTGAAGCTACATGTCCGATGGACGTCCAAGACTCTCGCCTTTGAACGCAACACAATATTGCTCTTACCTGGATTGGGAATTCAAGTGATTTTTACTAGGAAAAATTTACCTAGTAAGTCTTCGATGCTAGGAAAATTTTGCCTAGCGATTAAAAATATATTAACGATACGTTAATATTGAGCAATATGCAGCAATTACCGTCTTCTCAACTTGATGAGATGGCGCCTCACTGCCGGCAGACAACCATATATCTCCAAAACAAGAACATTAATACTCAATATATCTTAGAAGATGGGCGGCTGACACAAGATGGCAGTGTTCAGCCGCCGGGCAAGGGGGGCTCGCCCGACCTCCGCTGGAGGTCCTCCGTAGAATGCGGGAAGCCGCACATTCTCTAGGGAACATTGCCTAAATGCAGCCCCGCGGCCGGGTATCGGACCGGCATTCGCAGGGTGCGGCGTTACTCGTCGAAGAGCGGCGTAGCCAACAGCGTGAGGACGCCGACCGCCTGTTTAAAGGCGGGCACCGGGAACAGCAGGTAGGCCTCCGGGCCCGCAGCCCGGTAAAAATTGCCGTCCAAGACCGCTTGCAACGCCTGGATCTTGTCGAGCGGCTGGCGCTCCCCGTAACGGGTGGTGGTCGCATCGGTGATGTCGGCCCCGCATTGCAGGATCACCGAACGGATCACCCCACGGCTGAGCGTGCCGCGCAGCGGCAGAGCGACCAGGCAATCGGAATCCTTCCCCAGCACCGGAATGCGCAGGCGCAGGTCGCCGAACGGCGACAACGTGCCGGACACCGGGAGCTGGATGGCTTGCTCCCCCTTGAGAAGCATTGCCCCGAATTCGCCGACATCCACGTCCTTGAAGAAATCGTCGGTGCCCAGCCCGAAGCCGGTCGCAGCGTAAGCGAAGCCGGCCATCGCGGTGTGGGCGGCCAGGCTGCCGCCCAACCACACCGGCGGATGATGGATGCTGCACACGGCGGAGAACGGCAACGCCCCCATCAAATTCGCGATGTCGGCGGTGGTGATGGTGGCGATCAGCCCGCGCGAGCCCAGGCTCACATCGTGCAGCAGCGGGCCGAAGGTCTGGCATTCAAGCGGCGTCGGCATCATCACGAAACGCGACAGCATGGCCGCCGTCCACATCCGGTAGGTTTGAAAGTCGGCCAGGGGATCGATCCCGGTGCGGTGCATGGCGCTGCGGAACGCGTCGTAATAGCGCACGCACTCGTCCTGCATTTCCAGGCAGAAGCCGATCTCCGCGGGAATCCGCACATCCTCCTCGCGAACTTCCCGGCCATTGACATAGCCGCGCGTCGAGCCGACCGGGGCGCAGCAGAATTCCTCGAGCAGGGGGGCGTCGCGCATCAGGGCGCGCTTGGCCGCCGGAGTCATCACGGTGTCGTCGAGATAGCCGCTGACGGTATCGTCGCCGGGCAGTTCGGCAAAACTTTCGCCGTGCGGCATCAGATAGATGCCATGCAGGCGAATGGGCAGACCTTCGACATCGAAGACCCGCCGCAGGCCCTTCTGGATGTTGCCGGTATAGCCGATGTCGACCAGGATCATGTCGGTGGTCGCATCGAAATCGCCGAGTTTGGCCCGCAGATATTCCATCAGGGCGGCCCGCAGATTATTGGACAGCTTCTTCAAGGTCTTGCGGCCGATCAGTGACGGCATGACTTCGGCGAATCGTTCGCCGCTCACCATGTGGTCGTCCTGCGCCTCGAAGAAGGCGCGCACCTTTTTCGACAGCTTGATCTTGAAGAACTGCTCGATGCCGCTGGCGCTGACGAACGGCATGCCGGTGATCAGGCCCTGGACCGTCTCCAACCCGCCTTTGCCTTCCGATCCGGCGATCATGGCGATCCGCCGGTTGACCTCCACATAGTCGGCCATGCCTTGGCCTGCCGCGCTCCAGATGCGCATCGGCAGATAGCCGTCGCGGGCCAGATAGAGCAGCTGCACCCGCCGCCCCGGTTTGCTGAGTTCGGCCACCCGCTGTTCGACATGATGCTGGAAACCGACCATCAGCGGGCCGAGAACGGCGGCCGCCACCGCATGGTGCGGCGTCGTCGGCGCGACCTCGGCCAGGGCCAGGCGTCGCAACAGGCGCAAACCGCCATCGAGGCGCCAGGCGAAGCCCTGGTCCGTCATGCCCATCAGGCGGGCCGCCGCCTCTTCGCGCTGGTAATGGGCCTGCCAAGGATCTGCCGGCAGCGCATAGGGAACCGTGACGATGCCGGCAGCGTGGTGCTCGACGGTGTCCTCGTCGACGCCGATATGCACCACTTGCCGCGCTTTCAGTCCTTCCGACTTCAGATAGAAGGGAAACAGCCCGGCCGCCTCGACCGTCCCCGGCATCGCCGAGCTGTAGATGAAGTCGAAGGTCAGGTCGGGGGCGACCTTCCCCAACAGCTGCCGCAACTGGTCCGGCGACCAATGGGTTTCCGCCACCACACCGACCCGCCGGCCGGCCGAGCGAGCCGCCTGATACAGGGCCCGAAAGTCCGGATTGACGAAACACAGGTCCTGTTCGGCCCGCAATTCGGCTTCCACCAGGCGCGGCCGGATCGAGCGGGGAAGATTCAGCGCGTGGACGGCGAACCGCTCGTAGATGGTTTCGATGGAAATGCCCGACAGGAACGAGACCGACTTCGCCTTGCCGCCCATGCGGTTGATGCGCAGCATGTTCTGCGCCAGCGTGCGGTGCTGCACGAAGGTCTCGGCTTGGCTTTTCATCCGTTCGGGGACCGGCGCGTAATGCAGCGCCCGCTCATAGACGGCTTCGGTACCAAGGCAGCGGCGCAACAGGACCGTGCCGAAAAGAGCAAAGGAAACCGTCGAAATACCCTTGTCTTGGATGAGCGGTATCGCAGATAGCGTCTCGGCGGTCATCGATCTTGTCCCCCTGAAGGAGCGGCACGCAGGCGGCAACCGAGAACCGGCGACAGATTCCGGAACACCGCTCGACTCTCCTCTACCCGTGACGGCAAATGCTTGCAAGGTTATTGCCCGCGCCCGGAAGACCTTCCGATTCCCATTCAGGCCGTGGGCAGCTAACCTATTGCCGTCGCTCCATTCGATTGGACAGGATGGGAGCCGCTGTCGAACCCCACGTCTCGTCTTTGTCGAGACGCCAGGAGTAGAAAGACGTGAATGCTCGGATAGCCAAGACCGTGATCTACATGCCGGTATTCAACAGGAAGGCGATCGTTCTCGAATCGATCGCCAACATGCGGCAGGTCAAAGGCGAGGCTCACCTCAAGATCGTCGATGACCGTTCGACGGAATTCGACGGCCGCGAGCTGGTCGCCTTGGGCGACAGCGGGCAGATCAACGAGAAGAACCTCGGCATCGACGCCACCAGAATGAACATGCTGGCCGAGTTTGCCGCCTCGGAATTCGACTACTGCTACTTCACCGACAGCGACACCATCCACGACCCGGCATTCCTTTCGCGCGCCCTGTTCATGCACGCCCGGACCAATTGCGTGTGCGGCCTCTACAACACCGCCTCGCCCAACCACCACAAGGATGGCTTCAACATCGACATCGGTGACGACATCGTCATCCGCCGAACCATTCCCGGCGTCTCCATGTTCTTCGACAAACCGATGGCCTTCCGGTTCATCCAATACTATCTGGATGCCGTCCGCTTCCGCCCCGCGGTAATCGCCGAATCGCGCGCCTGGGATTGGTTCTTGTTCACCATCGTGCCGCAGGTCGCCTTATCCCGGGTGAGCTATCTGGAACATCTTTATGCCGGCGGCCTGCATGTGAACAACGGGCGCGACGTGGCCGCCAACCCGACACCCTATCTGGCGGCGGAACGACGGCTGGTGTTCAGGAGGCTCGGCATCCCGCTGGAGGACGAAATCCCGGCACAGCCGGCCGGCGCCGGCCAACCGCCGCAATCGGAAGGACCACTGACCTGGCAGGCCGCCACCGCGTCCGCCTTCCAGAAATTCAAGGAAGCCGATGTCCTCGAGGAGTTGCGGACGCAGACCCTCGGTCAAGCGCAAGGCCTGTGTGAAGGCGTCCTGGCGCAACAGCGGACTCAGCCCGATGCACTCAATCTGCTCGGCGTCATCCAGTTCAAGCAAGGAAGGTACGAAGCCGCCTTGCAGAATCTACGATTGGCCGTCGCCGTGGCCAACCATCGCCTGGAATTTCACAACGCGCTCGGGCAAGCCTTGCTGATGCTCGGCCGCAACGACGAAGCGATCGCCGCTTATGAGGGGACGGTGCTGTGCCTGCCCCAGGAACCATTGCCGCATAAATGGCTCAGCGACCTGTACAAGAGGGCGCGGCGCATGAAGGAAGCGTCGTCCGCCTATGGCCGCTGGGTTGAGCTCAATCCGAATGTCCGGGCCGAAAATCAGAAGGAAAGCTTTGGTGCCCGGGCCAGACGCGAGCGCGAGGGCTTCTTCGAAGCCTACTGCCAGGGAAACGGCATCGATATCGGCTGGGGCGGGGATCTGCTGGCGCCCAATTGCGTAGGATGGGACTTCGAGGACGGGGATGCGGAACGTCTCGAAGGCGCCCCGGACGAAGCCTATGACTTCGTCTATTCGTCACACAATCTCGAACA
>CAIOJO010000270.1 GCA_903858635.1 uncultured Telmatospirillum sp.
TTACAGCAGCATGGTCAGCGGTTGTTCGATCAGGCCTTTGAAGGCGGCCAGGAATTCGGCGCCGATGGCGCCGTCGACCACCCGGTGATCGACCGACAGGGTGCAGCTCATCACCGTGGCGATGGCCAGGGCCCCGTCCTTGACCACCGGCCGCTGCTCGCCGGCCCCCACCGCCAGGATGGCCCCCTGCGGCGGATTGATGATCGCCTCGAACTGCTTGACCCCGAACATGCCGAGATTGGAGATCGAGAAGCCGCCGCCCTGGTATTCCTCGGGCTTCAGCTTGCCGTCGCGGGCTTTGGCGGCCAGCGTCTTCATCTCGTTGGAGATCTCGGCCAGGCCCTTCCGGTCGGCATGGCGGAGCACCGGGGTGATCAGCCCGTTGGGCGTCGCCACCGCCACCGAGATGTCGATGTCGGAATAAAGCCGGATCGCCGTCTCGGTGAACGAGGCATTGGCCGCCGGTACCTTCTTCAAGCCGAGCGCCACGGCGCGGATGACGAAGTCGTTGACCGACAGCTTGTAGGCGTCGGAGCGGGCGTTCAGCTCGCTCCTGAGGGCCAGCAGCTGGTCCAGCAGGCAATCCACCGTCAGGTAGAAATGCGGCACCGTCTGCTTGGCCTCGGTCAGGCGCCGGGCGATCACCTTGCGCATCGACGACAGCGGCTGCTCGGTGAAGGCCGGCCCGAACTCGGGCGGCACCGCCGGAGTGGCCGGCCGTGGCGCGGCCGGGGCCGGTGCGGCGACCGCCTTGCCGGCAGCCAGCGCCTGCTCGACGTCGCCCCGGACGATCCGCCCATGCGGCCCCGAACCGGTCACACCGGCCAGGTCGAGCCCCGCCTCCTTGGCGACGCGACGGGCCAGCGGCGACGCGAACAGGCGATCGCCGCGCGAGGCTTCCATCTCCTTAGTGGCTCCGGCGTCCCTGCCGGTGATGGCAGCAACACCGGCTGGGACGCCGGTGCCACTAGGGGAAACTGCAGCCGCCGGCGCCGCAGCCGGAGCCGGCTTCGCCATCGCCTTGCTCAACGCCTGTGCGTCCTCGCCCTCTTCCAGCAACAGGGCGATCGGCTGGTTGACCTTGACCCCTTGCGCCCCGCCGGGAACCAGGATCTTGCCCAGGGTGCCCTCGTCGGTGGCCTCGAACTCCATGGTCGCCTTGTCGGTCTCGATCTCGGCCAGGACGTCGCCCGACTTCACCGGGTCCCCTTCCTTCTTCAGCCAGCGCGCAAGGTTCCCTTCGCTCATGGTCGGCGACAGGGCGGGCATCAAAATTTCGATCGGCATGGCTTATTTCTCCGGATGGGCCGGATGCCACAGCCGCGCCGTGGTTTCCATCTCGTAGTCCTTCCCGTTGGGGAACGAGACCAGTTCGAGCTGCATGCCCCAGGGGCTCAGGAAATAGACCCACTTGGAGCCACCGTTGGGTCCGGTGCCGGTGGAGCGGATGGTGGGTTCGCCCAGCACCCGCACCCCGTTGCTCTTCAGGTAGGCCACCGCAGCGTCCATGTCGTCGACGTAGAAAGCCAGGTGATGACCGCCCACATCGCTGTTCTTCGGCTGGTCCTTCCGCTGGTCGGGCGACTCATATTCGAAGACCTCGAAATTCGACCCGTTATGGCAGCGCAGGAAACGCAGCTTCTTCATCACGGCGCGCGGATGGACATTGAGATGGCCGGTCATCCAGTCGCCGTCCGGATCGCTGAACGGCCCCAATTCGTAGAACGGCTCGCAGCCGATCACTGTGACGAAGAAATCGATCGCCTGCTCAAGATTGGGAACGGTGAAGCCGATATGATCGGTTCCGCGGATCCCCGGAATGCCGCCGGGCCCCTGGCTCATCGATCCCCCCCTATTCCGCGGCCAGCCGCTGGCCGACTTCGGCGACGGCTCGGGCGTAGCCCTCGCGAATTTCCTCGATGCCGACGAAGGCGGCGCGTTCCAGCACCTTGGAGACGCTGGGCGAGGCCTCGCCGCCATGGATCCGCTGCACCGGCGCGTCCAGCCAATCGAAAAAGCGGCGCTGAATCTCGTCGGTCAGCATGGCGCCGTAGGAGCAGGTCAGCGGCCCCTGTTCGAGCACCACCACATTGTTGGTCTTCTTGATGGAAGCGCCGATGGTCTCCCAATCGAGGCCGGCCCGGTCGAGCGAGCGCAGGTCGACCACCTCGACATCGAGCCCCAGCTCATCGGCCGCCTGCACCGCCAGCGGCGTCATCGCCAGATAAGTCAGCACGGTCAGCGACGAGCCCGGCCGCACCACCTTGGCCTTGCCCAGCGGAACGAAGTAGTCGAAGTCCTCGAGCGGGCCCAAGCCGGCGGCGTTGTAGAGCGCCACATGCTCGATCACCAGCACCGGGTCTTCGCACAGCAGGGCGCTGTTCATCAGGCCGACATAATCGAAGGGATTCGACGGCGCGACGATCCGCCAGCCCGGCCAGTTGGAATAGAGGCCGGCCGGATCCATCGAATGCTGCGAGCCGTAGCCGGTGCCGATGGCGCATTTGGTGCGCAACACCAACGGCATCCGGGTTTCGCCGCCGAACATGTGGCGGGCCTTGGCGATCTGGTTGAACACCTGGTCGGCGGCGACCAGCGAGAAGTCGGCATACATGAATTCGACGACGGGGCGATAGGTGCCCTCCATGGCGATGCCGCCGCCCAGCCCGGCGAACCCTTGCTCGGTGATCGGGGTGGGCACGATGCGGCCGGGATATTTGTCGAACAGGCCGCGGGTGGCGCCGTTGGTGCCGCCCTTCAGACGATGGATGTCCTCGCCGAAGACGACGATGCGGTCGTCGACCGACATCCGGCGGTCCATCACCTTCGACACCACGTCGACGAACTTGACCTCGCCCACCGCGCCGCTGGCGGTCTCCAGCTCTTCGAAGCGGGCTCCGGCGAATTCCGACAGGTCGCCGCGCAACCCCTCGTCACGGAAGGCGGGGCTGGGCCACAGGCTGGGAATGACCCGCCGTTTGTTGCCGTCCGGCTCGGTCAGACGAGCGGCGGCCTGGCGCATCCCCTCCTGCACATGGCTGCGCAGGGCCTGCTCCTGGTCGTCGTTCAGCCATTTGCGGGCCGTCATCTCCTTGATCATCCGGGCCAGCGGATCGCGCTTCTTCCACCCTGCCTCTTCATCCTTGCTGCGATAGCCGAAGGCGCTGCCGGGAAGGCTGCCGCTATGATGGGTGTAGCGGTACAACTCGGCCTCGATCACCACCGGGCCTTTGCCGGCCCGCATCAAGTCGATGGCCTTCTCGCTGGCCAGCCGCACCGCCACCGGATCCATGCCGTCGACCCGGTAGGCCGGAATGGCGAAGGCCCGCCCGCGCGCCGACAGCCGCGGCTCGCGCGTCGCTTCGGCCAGGGTGGTGGCCACCGCATAGGCATTGTTCTCGATGAAGAAGCAGATCGGCAGGTCCCACAGCGCCGCCATGTTCATCGATTCCGGCACCGCGCCGATATTGGCCGCCCCATCGCCGAGGAAGGTGAACACCACATTGCCCTTGCCTTCTCGCTTCTTGGCCCAGGCCAGGCCGGTGGCCAGGGGCACGCCGCCGCCGACGATGGCATTGGTGCCGTGCGCCCCCGCTTCGGACCAGCGCAGATGCATCGAACCGCCGCGGCCTTTGCAGAAGCCCGGCGACAGCCCCATGATTTCGGCCAGGGTGCGATAAACCAGGGTGTTGATCTCGTCCGGCAGCGCCGCCGCGATCGGGTCATAATCCAGATTGTCGAGATGCTTCAGGCTCTTGGCCAGGAATTGGTGATGCCCGCGATGCGAACCGGTGATCAGGTCGCTGCTGTTCAGGGGGATCAGGGAGCCAACGGCGCCGCCTTCCTGGCCCATGCTGGTATGGACCGGGCCATGGGTCAGACCTTCGCTCTCCAATTGCAGGATGGTTTCCTCGAAACTGCGGATGACCTGAAGATGGTAGAGCATTCGCAACAGGCCATCGCGCCCCAGGTCGTCCCAATCCTTGGGAGTGGAGCGGATCTCCTGCCACGGGGTTTGATCAACAATGTCGACGATCTTCGGCATCCCAAGCTCCATTGAATCGGCCGCGGTCACGGTCCCCTGCCAAGCGGCAGATTGCCTTAGTGCAATCGATTGCACAAGCGGCTAAGAAAAGAATTTCGGAGAATCGGCATCGGTGTCAGCCGCCGGTCACGCTCATATGCCGAGACACCGCCGGCCTGGCGTTCCGGTCGATGACGAAATCATGGCCCTTCGGCTTGTGGGCGATCCCGGCGTCGATCGCCTCTTCCAGCAGCCGGTCGGATTCGCTGCTGCGCAGTACCGGCGCCAGTTCGGTGGCGTCCTCCTGTCCCAGGCAGGGATAGAGGGTGCCGGTACAGGTCACCCGGACGCGATTGCAGGTTTCGCAGAAATTGTGGGTCATCGGCGTGATGAAGCCGATGCGCCGGCCAGTCTCGGCAACGGTCACATAGCGGGCCGGACCGCCGGTCCGGTAGTCGTTGTCCGACAGCGTCCAGCGGCGTTCCAGCCGGCTCCGCACCAGCGACAGCGGCAGGTATTGCTCGGTGCGGTCGGAATGGATCTCGCCCATCGGCATGGTTTCGATGAAGGTCAGGTCGAAGCCGTGCTCGCCGCACCAGGCGACCAGGTCGTCGAACTCGTCGTCGTTGGCATCCTTCAAGGCGACGGTGTTGATCTTGATGGCCAGGCCGGCTGCCTTCGCCGCCATGATCCCTTGCATCACCTGTTCGAACCGGCCCCAGCGGGTGAGCGCCTGAAACCGCTCGGGACGCAGGCTGTCGAGCGAGACGTTGAGGCGGCGCACGCCGGCCGCGGCCAAACCCTCGGCATGTTTGGCCAGTTGCGTGCCATTGGTGGTCAGGGTCAACTCGTCGAGTTCCCCGGCCTGCACCAGCCGGCCCAGATTGGCCACCAGGCTCATGACATTGCGCCGCACCAAAGGTTCGCCGCCGGTCAGACGGATCTTGCGGACTCCCTTGCGGACAAAGGCTTCGGACAGCCGCTGCAGCTCCTCGAGGGACAGGATGCTGGCCTTGGGCAGGAACTGCATGTCCTCGGCCATGCAATAGACACAGCGCAGATCGCAGCGGTCGGTCACCGACAGGCGAAGATAGGTGATATTGCGGCAGAATGGATCGATCATCATGACGTTCCTACCCGGCGCATTGCATTGGCGCCCATTTTGTCGACGATTTCCATGATCTCGTCCACCACCTGCCGGCCGGCACCCAATGTGATGAACACCAGGCGACTCCGCCGATCGGCCGACGGCCAGCGGTCGAGCCAGACCACGTCATGGAGCATGGTCTGGGCAGCCTGCAACAGAGCCGGCCGTTCCGGTTCCTCGGCGATGTTGAGCAGGCCTTTCACGCGCAACAAGTTCGGTCCGAGATTGTCGGATAGGGCGCGCAGCATCAAGCCCAAACTCTGTTGCGGAATCGCCGCCTGCCGCACGATCGAAAAGGTTTCGATCTCCGGCTGATGGCGGTGCCGCGGCCGGCCCTCGGCCTCTTGGCAAAATGCCTCGTCGCCCAGCCAGCGCCGGATCCGTTCACCGTCCGCCGGCCCCGCCTCGATGCTGTCGACCAGCAAATCCGCCGCCGCGGCTGCGCCATCCAGGACCTGGGCACTTGGGTTGAGCGCCCGCAGCCTGGCCCGCAATTCGGGCAGGTGGGAGTCGTCGGCGCCGAGCAGGTCGAGCTTGGTCAGAACGATGCGGTCGGCCAGCGCCACCTGCTTGGCCGTCTCGGTGTGACCGTCCAGGCTGGCGGCGGCGTTGACCATGTCCACCACCGTCACCACGCCGTCCAGGGCATAGCGCGACTGCACCACAGGATCGCCCAGAAGGATGTCGAGCACGGCCGAGGGATCGGCCAGCCCGGTGGTCTCGATCACCACCCGGTCGAACCTGGGCATGTCGCCCTTGCCGCGCCGGAAATAGAGATCGCGCAGGGTGCCCACCAGGTCGCTCCGGACGGTGCAGCACAGGCACCCGTTGGTCAGCAGCACCACCGAATCGTCGCTTTTTTCGATCAGTTCGTGATCGAGGCCGATTTCGCCGAACTCGTTGACTATCACCGCGGTGTTGGCGGCCGCCGGGTCACGCAGCAGCCGGTTGAGCAGCGTCGTCTTGCCGCTGCCCAGGAAACCGGTAAAGACGGTAACCGGAATCCGCGTCACCGCTCGCCATCCTGCAATCCCGCGCCCATCGCGCCCACCACCGGCCCTCCCGTCCTAGCTGGCCAACCGCTCGCCCAACAGCCCGCCGACGCAGGCGTTGAGATCGGCCGAGGAGAACCGGGCGACCTTGTTGGTCGGCGGCAACGGCTCCTCGTTGAAGAACATCGGCAGGTCGTCGTTCTCGACGGTGAATCCTGCCGCCTTGTTGAATTGGCGTTCCATCCGGAGCGCCTCGCGGGCCCGTTCCTCGAACCAGCTCGGCTCGACCCGGACGCCGTGGCAGGCCTCGACCGTATCGGCCAGAAGCTGCCGGTTCACGTCATGCACCGTGCGCCCGAGAATGCACAGCCCCATCGAATCCGCCACCATGGCATTCACCTGGACGGTGACGCTGGCCGAGGCCAGCTCTTCCAGCGACTTCCCGTCGCATTCGGCGAAGGGCAGATTGCCGGCGGTGTGGTCGGCCCCTTGGGCGGTCGTCCGCATGGTGATCCCGGTGACTTCCAGGACGCGCGGATCATAAGCGCTGAGCGCTTGCTTCTTGATGACCGGAAGCCGCCGGATACCGTAATGCGCGCCGACCCGGGCACAGCCCTCGGACAGCAGGCGGCCCCGCTCGGTGCCGTGACGAAGGTCGTCCAGGGCCGTGGCGATGAACGGCGCATCACCGAACGGCGCGTGGCCGGCATCCATCAACACGCCCATGGTGGCGCCGAATTCGATGCTGTCGATCCCCAGATCATTGGCCGTGGCGTTGAGCGCGGCGATCACATCGGGATCGGCGATGCCGCAATTCGACCCCATCAGCCCCAGCGTCTCGTATTCGAGCGGCGATACCAGTTCCTTGCCGTCGGCGTCGACATAGACGTTGCTGCATTGGATAACGCAACCGGGCATGCAGGGATGCGACGGATTGCCGCCGCGTGCCAGCTGCTGTTCGCGGATGTACTCGCCCCCCACGGTCAGCGGTTCGACGGTGCGGTCGACCAGACGGCCGGCGCTGAAATTGCGCACCGGCAAACCGCCCATGTAATTGGTGACGTCGGCAACGAAAGCCGTGCCGTAGTCGTGGTAGTTCTTCACGGCAACCTGCTCGCCCAACTTGCTGGCATACTCCCGAGTCGCCTTGGTCAGCCCATTGCGATCGGGTATCGCCGGCATCTTATCGAGGTCGATGACGATCGCCTTGACCTTCTTCAAGCCCATCACCGCCCCGACGCCGCCGCGCCCGGCCATGCGTGACGGCCGCCCTTCGCGGTCGGTGACGGCAATCCCCGCCAGCAACCCGCCATACTCGCCAACCGGCCCGCAGATGGCCAGGCTGACCCGCTTGCCGTAGGTATCCAACAACATCGCCGCCGTCTCGAAGGTTCCCTTGCCCATATAGGGTTCCGCGGTCTCGAAGGTAAGCGCTCCGTCCTTGGTGATGCGGACGACCACCCAGTCAGCCGAGGCCCCGGTCAGGGTGAATCCGGCCAGGGACAAATGCCCCATGGCGAAGGCGAAGGTGCCGCCGGCGTTGGACTCCTTGATGCCCCCGGTCAGCGGGCTCTTGCAGCCGATGCTGAGGCGGTTGCCGTTGGAAAAGTTGGTGCCGGCGAAGGGGCCGGCGGTGAAGATCAGCGGGTTCGCCGGCGACAGCGGATCGACGGTGGCCACGCCGCCCTCGAGAAGAGTCTTGGCGATGAAGTAGCGACCGCCCATGGCGAGCGCATCGCCATTCAGTTCGGCCGTGACCACCGAACGCTTGGCAAGATCGATCGTCAGATGTTTTCTCATGGCCATTGCCCCTTCGCAGGCGAACCCGTGCTCTCAGAAGACGTCGCAGCCGGGAAGGCCGCAGGAGATCAGGCGGTCGGAGGGGAAATTGGTGATCACTTCGCAGCCGTCCTTGGTGACCACCACTTCCTCTTCGATGCGTGCCGCCCCGGAGCCGTCGGCGGCGCCCTTCCAGGTCTCCACCGCAAACACCATGCCTTCCTTCAACACGGTGTTCTGTCCCTTGAAGCGCCGGCTGATGATGGGGCGCTCCCACAGGGACAGGCCGATGCCATGGCCGTATTGCAGCAGGAAGGCCTCTTCTTCGTTCTTGTAGCCGAACTCCTGCGCGGCCGGCCACACGGCAGCCACCTCCTCGACCGTGATGCCCGGACGGATGGCGTCGATCGAGGCACTGATCCATTTGGATGCCAGGTCGTAGGCCTCGATCTGGTGCTTGTTGGGCTCGCCGCAGACGAAGGTGCGGTAGTAGCAGGTCCGGTAACCGTTGTACGAGTGCATGATGTCGAGATAGATCATGTCGCCCGGCTGGATGATGCGGTCCGAGAAGGTGTGCGAGTGCGGCGTGCCGCGCGGACCGGCCACCGAATTGATGCACTCGACCCGCTCCGATCCGAGACGGAAGAGACGATCATGGGCGATGGCCACCAGCTCGTTCTCGCGGACGCCGGGGCGAATCGCCTTGCAGATGTCGTAATAGGTCGCGTCGACCATGGCGGCGGCCAGCTTCAGGAGCTCGATCTCGTCGGGCGTCTTGACCTCGCGGGCATCCAGCATGGCCTGTTGGCCGTCGACCACCTCGATGCCCTCGGCCTCCAACGCCCGCAGCATGGGCAGCTCCAGGAGGTCGATGCCGAGCGGCTTGCCGGCGATGCCGTAATCCACCATCGCCTGCTTGATCTGCTTGGCGAAGTCGCCCTGCGCCCCCACCCTCGGCGGCAACGCGCCTTGCATGTTGCTGATGGGGGCCGCCACGCGGTCGGCGATCCATGGCGAGCTGATGCGCTTGGCCGGCGGCGCCGGATCCCACAGATAGGCCGGACCGTCGGCCGGGCAAAGGGCATAACGGTCGAACTTGTCGCGGGCCCATTCACCGATATGGGTGCCGGTGATGTAGCGGACATTGTCGACGTTGAAGCACAGCACGCCCCCCAGTCCGGCGGCCTTCACCGAAGCCTGGGCACGGTCGAAGCGCTCCTGGATCAGGCGGGCGTAATCGACGCCCTTCTCCCAATCCTTGGCCATCGTGCCCCAGGTCGCGGTTGCGTGCGGGCGATTGTATTTCATGGTTCCTCCTGCCGTCTCTTACCGTTTACTCGACACCCCCGCGAGGGAGGCTGTAAAAAAAGTTAGTGGCGCCGGCCTCCGTGCCGGCGTTCCGGCGAAGCCGGAAGGCTAGCATTTCCGCCGCTCCGCGGCGCAGGCCGGCAGGGACGCCGGCCCCACTGAAAAACAATTTCTTCACAGGCTCGAAGGCGGCGGCTCATGTCGACGCAAGAACCCGCTGCAAGCATGGATTCCCGCTTCCGCGGGAATGACGATGACTATGCACCAACAGCGAATTCCGATCACTCCTAATGGCGTTTGGCGACGCTGCCCGATGCCCCGAGCAGGGATGCCTGCAGTTCCGCGTCGGCCGCCAGGTCCTCCGATTTGCCGTCGAAGACGACGCGTCCGCGGTCGAGAACGATGGTGCGCGGCGCGAAGTCGAGGGCCAGCTGCACATATTGTTCGACCAGCACGATGGCCAGGCTGCCGTCCTTGCGCAGCAGGTCGAAGGCCTCGATCAGCTGCTCGACGATGACCGGGGCAAGCCCCTCCATCGGCTCGTCCAGCAGCAGCAGCTTGGGATCGCCCATCAACGCCCGGCCGATGGCAAGCATCTGCTGTTCGCCGCCGGAAATGTCGGTGCCGGCGTTGGTCCGGCGTTCGGCCAGGTTGGGGAACACCTCGTAGACACGCTCGAGGGTCCACTTTCCCGGCCGGGCTGCAATGCGAAGGTTTTCCTCGACGGTCAGCGACGGGAAGACATCGCGGGTTTGCGGCACATAGCCGATCCCCAGCCGCGAGCGGCGGTGCGACGGCAACTGGCTGACTTCGACGCCCTCCAGGGTGATGCGACCGCCGTGCAGGCGGGTCTGCCCAATCACCGTCTTCATCAGGGTCGACTTGCCGACGCCGTTCCGGCCGAGGACGGCGAGCAATCCCCCGGGCGGCAGAGCCAGGGAAATATTCTCGATGATGACGGTATGGCCGAAGCCGGCGGTCACTCCCTCAAGCCGCAGCATGTCCGTCGTGGCCTCCCTCTCCCAGATAGACCTTGCGGACCCGTTCGTCGGCGGCGATCTCGGCTGGCGTCCCTTCGACGAAGACGGTGCCCTGGACCAGCACAGTGATGGTCTGGGCGAAGCGGAACACCAGATCCATGTCATGATCGATCAGGCAGACGGCGATTTCCTTCGGCAATGTCTCGAGGATGTCGAGGATGACATGGCTTTCCGCCGTCGGAATGCCGGCCGCCGGCTCATCCAGCAGGAGAATCTTCGGCCGCAAGGCCAAGGCCACGGCGATCTCCAGCAGGCGCTGGCGGCCATAGGGCAGTTCCTCGGCGGCGATCTCGGCCACATCGGACAGGCCGACCCGATGCAGCAGCTCGTCGGCCCGCTCCATCTGCGGCGCATGGGAGAAAGCCGGACGGAAAAAGGCGCCGGCGATTCCCTCGCATTCGGCCACCGCCAGATAGACGTTTTGCCGCGCCGTCAGCTTGGGAAACAGCGAGGTGATCTGGAAGGTGCGGCCGATGCCCATCTTGATCCGCCGCACTTCGCTGGTCTGGGTGATGTCGAGCCCGTCGAGCAGGATTTTGCCCGAACTCGGCGCCAGGCGGCCGGACAGCAGATTGAGAAAGGTGGTCTTGCCGGCGCCGTTGGGGCCGATCAGGGCGCGCCGCTCGCCCGGGTGCAGGGTGAAATTGACGTCTCCGGTCACCCGGACCGGACCGAAGAACCGGCACAGGTCCTGTGTCTCCAGGCAGGGGACCGCCGTCACGATCTCGGTCATGGCCGGGCCCTCCGACGAACTGCGGCCATCAGGCGCCGGCCGATGCCCATCATGCCGCCGGGGGCGAACAGCACCATGCCGATCAGGATGATTCCCTGGCCGAGCTGCCAATTGGTGGGGTCCTGCTTGGCCAACAGGTCCTGGGCGAACATGAACAGCGGGACGCCGAGAAAGGCGCCGTAGAGGTGACCGGAGCCGCCCAGGATCAGCATCACCAGGACGTCGCCCGACAACTCGAAGCTCAGCACATGCAGCGCGACGAACTGCGTGGCCTGGGCCTGGAGGGCGCCGGCCAGGCCAGCCAGGGCGGCGGCGATGACATAGGCGGTCAGCCGCCGCTGGTAGATCGGGCAGCCGATCGCCCCCATCCGCCGATCATTCTCGCGGATGCCGCGCAGCGACCAGCCGAACGGTGAATTGATCAATGTTCTCACGAAGAGAAAGGCCAGGAACAGAACCCCAAGGGTGTAGAAAAAGGCGGTACGGCCGCGGAAATCGAATTCGAACAGGCCGAGCACCGGCCCGAAACTGATCCCCTGCAGCCCGTCGTCGCCGCCGGTCCAACCGGTCGCCTTGTTGGCCAGTTCGTACAGCAGGAAGGCCGACGCCATCGACAGCATGAGCAACGCCAAGCCCTTGGTCCGCAGCATGCAGCTGCCGAACAGCAGACCGACCAGAGCGGCCGCCCCCATGCCGCACAGCGCGGTGGCGATGGGATCGTTGAAGCCGTGCGCGGCAAGGATGCCGGCGGTATAGGCGCCGGTGCCGAATAGGCCGGCATGCCCCAAGGTGACGATCCCGGCATAGCCGACCAGAAGATCCAGCGACAAGGCGAACAGAATCATCACGAACATCTGGGTGGCCAGCGGTTCATAGCCTGGAAACAAGGCGTAGACGCCAAGGGCGACGGCCCATGGAATGGCGTGCAGGGCGGTCAGGGCGGTGCGGCGCCGGACGGGAACAGGCAGGGTGATGGAGGCTGGCTGCTGGTTCATCGGGCAGGACCTCAGCGGCGGCTGATGATGCCGTTGGGGCGCCACAAGAGCAGCGCAAAAACCAAGGCGAAGACGAACACCGCCCCCATTTCGGGAACGAGATACTGGCAGGCCGTATCGGCCAGGCCGATGGCCAGGGCGGCGATGAACGGGCCGCGGATACTGCCCAGCCCACCGACCGCCACCACGATCATGAAATAGACGATGTGCTGCAACGGGTAGGCCGGCACGATGGCCAGGATGTCGGCGCCGAGCCCGCCGCCGAGGGCGGCCAAGCCGGTTCCCAAGCCGAAGGTCAGGGCGAACAGCCGGTTGGTGTTGATGCCGATGGCCTGGGCCATCGCTCCGTTGTCGACGGCGGCACGGATGCGGGCGCCGAACAGGGTCCGTTCGAAGGTCAGCCACAGCCCGCTGATGACCGCCGCCCCGAACACCACCAGAGCCAGCCGGTAGCTGGGCAGCTCATAGGGTCCGATCGTGGTCTGCCCCTTCAGATAGGCCGGGAGTTGCACCGGCTGGGCAAGCGGTCCCCAGGCCATGCGCACCAGGGCCATGGAGGCGAAGATCAGGCCGATCGAAAACAGCACCTGATCCAGTTCGGACCGGCCGTAGAGGCGGCAATAGAGGGTTCGCTCGAGGACGAAGCCGGCCACGGTGACCAGCAGGCAGGCAATGGCCAGCGACAGGAAGAAGGGAAGGCCGAACTGGTTCATCAGGGTGACGGTGGCGTAGCCGCCGAGCATGGCGAAGACGCCATGCGCCAGGTTGATGAAACCCATCAGCCCCATGGTCACCGACAAACCCACGGAGATCAGATAGAGGACCATGCCGTAGGCGATGCCGAAGAACAGGATGGTGACCGTGGTGGTCAACATGGCCCACCCCGATCCGCCCGGTTCGGCGGTCCGTCACGGCGGGTACCGGCACTCCTGCCCATCCCTAGAACTCCTCCCCAACCGGCGCATTTTCTCTCGTCACCCCCGGGCTTGACCCGGGGGTCCATGGATTGCCGGCCCGCCGGCGTTGCCGGCAATTTCTCAATTGCGTGCAAAGCACACGGGCCCGGCAATGACGAAAGGACGAACAGGGCACCGCCAACGGCGCCCTTATCAGGGCCGCGGCACCACCAGATGGAACAGCTTTAGCTTATCGCTGCCGGCTTGGCGGATACTGGCGGATTCGGTCGGCGCCAGATAGATGCCGGCGCCCTTGGCGACTTCGTAGTCCTTGGCGTTGAGGGTGATCACCCCCTTGCCTTCCATCAGATAGATGAGCTGGTTCTTGTCCGACGCCGCCGCTTCGAGCGTTTCGCCCGGAGCCAGCCAGCGCAGCGCGCCGACCACGTTCTCGGCGCCGCACAGGTCGCGGTTGAGGATCTCGGCGACAGTCCCCTGCGCACCGGGCGCCTTGACTGCGGGAATCTTGTTGGTGTCGATAAACGTTGTCATGGAAGGAAAACCTCTTCGTCTATTCGGTCGCCCGAGTTCAGCTCTGCACCCACACCTTGCCGTCCACCTTTTCCCACAGCAGGTCATCGGCCGTGCCGTCGAGGATGGTGGTCTTGAACCGGTTGGGGGCCTGCCATTCGAAATAGAACAGAGGTTCGATGGCGCGCAGGCGATGTCTGTCCTCTGCCGGGAAAAAGATCATGCTGCCGGGACCGACGTCGGTGACCCCTTCCGGGGTCTCGACGGTGCCGCGACCTTCCATGATGAAATAGAAGTGCTCGCAGTTCTCATGATAGTGATACGGCGAGGCGGCCCCTGCCTTGTAGCGCATGATACCGGCCAACATATCGTCTATGTGAGAGAGTTCCTTGCTGACAAAGAAGACCCGTTCCCGGCCCGGCACGGTCGAAACCAGCTTCGGCAGTTCATCTTCCTGAAAAATATAGGCCATTCCGTTCTCTCCGACTAAATGAAGGATCTTTTGTTGGCCGACAGGCTCATGCGCGGGCTTGCGCGGCGCCGAGGTCGACCGTTCCCAGGTAAAGCGACGATTCCACGACGAATTCCACGACCTTGCGGCCGAAATTCGGGGCCTCGATCTCAACGCTGTATTTGCCGCTGTTCTCGTCCAGGCCGTCGAACCGGAAGTCGCCGAAGGTGTTGGTCACCGTTTCGCCGATCTTGCGGTTGTCTCGCTTGAGGACGACGGTCACGCCGGCGATGCATTCCAGCACCCCGCCGATCGATCCGGCCAGCGCACCGCCGACGAAGGCCTTCTGATAACGGTCGAAGTTCTTGTAATAGACGCGCGGCTTGCAGCCCAATTCCGGCTGCAATACGGCCAACCCTTCGGCGCGGACCATGGCCTGCATGTCGGCGTCTTCGAGAAGATGGCTCTTCATCGCCTCGGTCGGGCAGACCTGGGCGCCGCGGGTCTGCTTCCATCCCCCGTCGAGCAGATGCGCATCGAACGGCCAGGCCTGAGGCAGCTGCTTCTCCTCGTTCCACCATACCGCCCCATACGGACAGGCATCGACGATCTGCCGCTGGCCCACCGCCTTTTCCGGCACGATGATGACGATGCCGTCGTCGCGCTTGACCACGGCACCGTTCTTCGCCGCTTTGATGCAGGGTGCGTCGTCGCAATGGTTACAAGTAACCGGCAGATAGACGACGTCGACCATCGGGAAGTCGCCGCGTTCCTTCTGCCGGATGTCGATCCAGCGATGGCCGAGGCGTGGCATTTCCGCGGCATAGCCCGGAAAGTTATTTCCACCATATTCATCACTACAGGCAATGGCGCAAAGATTGCAGTTAAAGCACTTCGCAACGTCTACGACCAAGTTCCACTTTTTCATCGCCAAGTCCCCTCAATTCCGGAGCAGCATGCCATCGTCCGAGCGTCTCATCACTGAGCCGGCATCAGAACTTGGGGAATGCTGGGCTGTTCGGATATATCGGCGGTGGCCGGTCGATGCTCGGCCGAACCGTCCCACAACTCGATTTGCACCAGGCAGGAATTGGCCGCAGTGCTCGTCGTCTTCTTGGCGATCGGCCGCTTCGGCGTCAACATATTGACGCAGCCGCCGCGGTCCGCCGAATAGCCCGGCTCGCCCACCGGGTCGTAGACGGCCGAGGATTCGTACGAGTGAACGGTGCCGTTCGGCAGCCGGCCGGTCAGATGCGCCGCCAGAATCACCGAGCCGCGGTCGTTGAACGCCCTGACCAGGTCGTTTTCCTTGATACCGCGAGCCGCGGCATCCTGCGTGTTGATCCGAATCACCCAGTAGTAGAAGCCGTCGACATTGACCCGGTGTTCCTTGATGTCGTTGATCGAGCTTCCCTTGCCGTCGCTCATCGTATGGTAGCTGAAGCGGTTGTGCGGGGTGATCAGCTGCAA
>CAIOJO010000271.1 GCA_903858635.1 uncultured Telmatospirillum sp.
GAAGGCGATCCTTGGTGCTCTTCGTGTTGAAAAAGTCGTTCCCGCCTCACGGCGCCCTTTGACGTCCAGCCCCCATCAACGCCACAATGAGAACCGCTGCGGGGTCCATGTGAGCTGCGGTGGTGCCCCCCATTTGCGTGCCGGCAATGGCACTTGCTTCGCATTTCCGGAATGAGTAGTGTCTGCCACGCTTTGCCAACAACGTTGAGCCGCGTTCGGAAGCGAGATATCCGGAACCACCCGTAGCCTCGGGCGCTGCCCCCTCATGGAGGGGGTTTTTCCCATGCGGGACAAGCGGGTCAAGGGTACCACGGATTTTGCAGCAAGGGCGGCATGACCTCGGCAACAGTAACTTCCTTACTCCCGACTTAAAGCACTTGCGGCTTGGCCGCAGAGCGTTAAATGGGATCGAAAGTGGAACCGGATGGCCCCAAAGGGGGCACGAGCATAAAGCGTAGGGGTGACCCAAGGTATGTCGAATCGCAAGAAATCGGAACTCGGGCTGGCGCTGGTGGAGTGCCGCAGCGCCTTTCTTGGTGCGGGAGTCTTCAGCTTCTTCATCAATGTTCTGATGCTGGTCTCGCCGCTTTACATGCTGCAGATCTACGATCGCGTGCTGTCCAGCCGTAATGAAACCACCTTGGTGGTGCTGACGGTCATCTGTGCCGCCCTGCTCGGGGTGAATTCGCTGCTCGAGGTGATCCGCTCGCGTCTCCTGGTGCGGATCGGCGGCCGCCTCGACGGTCTGCTCAACCGGCGGGTGTTCAATGCCATCTTCGACCTGGCCATCCGGCGGCCCGGGGCCAGTTCGTCGCAGGCCCTGCGCGATCTCGACACGGTTCGCGAGTTCCTGACCGGGCAGGGGTTGTTCGCCTTCTTCGACGCGCCGTGGATGCCGATCTACTTCGCCACGGTGTTCATCATCCACCCGATGCTGGGATGGATTTCGGTGGGCGGCGGCGTCGCCATCTTCGGCCTGGCCCTCGTCAACGAAATGGCCACCCGCAAGACCCTGGGCGATGCCGGTCTGGCCAATATGGGGGCCGGGCGCTTCGTCGAGGGCTCGCTGCGCAATGTCGAGGCGCTGCAGGCCATGGGCATGGTCGGCGCGGTCTACCGCATCTGGAGCGGCCGGCGGATGCGGACCCTGCAACTGCAGGCACTGGCCAGCGACCGGGCCGGCCTGCTGACCGCCCTGTCGAAATTCGTCCGCGTCTTCCTGCAGATGGCCATCCTCGGCGGCGGCGCCTATCTGGTGCTGCAGAACGAGTGCACCGCCGGCCTGATGATTGCCGCCTCGATCATGATGGGCCGCGCCCTGGCCCCCATCGAGATGGCGGTGGGCACCTGGAAGGGGGTCCTGGCGACGCGTTCCTCCTATGCCCGGCTGAACGAGCTGCTGGCCGCCGTGCCGGCCTCGGAAGCCTACATGCCGCTGCCCGAGCCGCGCGGCGACCTGTCGGTCGAGAACATCGTCGTGGCGCCGCCCGGAGCCGCGGCCCCGGTGCTGAAGGGATTGAGCTTCCGCATCGCCGCCGGCGACGTGATCGGCGTGATCGGCCCCAGCGCCGCCGGCAAATCGACCCTGGCCCGCGTGTTGGTCGGGGTGTGGCCGGTCCAGGCCGGCAAGGTGCGGATCGACGGCGCCGACATCAACAGCTGGGACCGCGGCCTGCTGGGCCCGCATATCGGCTATCTGCCCCAGGACGTCGAGCTGTTCGAAGGCACCGTCGCCGAGAACATCGCCCGCTTCGGCGAGGTCAACCCGGAGGCTACGGTGGAAGCCGCCAAACGGGCCGGGGTGCACGACCTGATCCTCAAGCTGTCCAAGGGCTACGACACCCAGATCGGTCCGGGCGGCCAGGCCCTGTCCGGCGGACAGCGCCAACGCATCGGGCTGGCCCGGGCGCTGTATGGCAATCCGGTGATCCTGGTTCTCGACGAGCCCAATTCCAACCTCGATACCGAAGGCGAGGACGCCCTGTCCCGCGCCATGGCGCAATTGAAGCAACGGCACCAGACCGCCCTGGTGATCACCCATCGGCTCAATATCCTGGCGAGCGTCGATTACATCATGGTCATGAACCAAGGCCTCATCGAGCATTTCGATACACGCGACAAGATTCTCGCCCAGTTCATGAAACCGGCGCCGGCCCAGCCGCCGGTGGCGACGGCGGGGGTCTGACCATGTATCTTCCCCCCGCCATCCAACAGAAGCTCGGTTCGGCCGCCTCGCGCCTGTTCGACCGCGGCCAGGCCGTGGTCGACCGCATGGACCGCAACCTGCCGACCGCCGATACGCTGGGCGATGTGCGCCGGCCGATGGTGATCGGCGCGGTGGTCATCTTGATCACCTTCTTCGGCTTCGGCCTGTGGGCGGCGGTGGCGCCGCTGGGCAGCGCCGCCATGGCGCCGGGCGTCGTGGTGGCCGAGGGCAGCCGCCGTGTCGTCCAGCATCTCGAGGGCGGCATCGTGCGCGACATCCTGGTGGATGAAGGCCAGATGGTGCACGAGGGCGATGTGCTGATCCGCATGGACGACACCCGGGCCAAGGCGAGTCTGGCCATCGTCCAGGCCGATCTCGATCTGCAGCGGGCGGTTCGGGCCCGCCTGGTGGCCGAACGCGACACCCTGAAGGAACCGAAGTTCCCGCCCGAACTGCTGACCCGGATCGGCGACGCCACGGTCGGCAGCATTATCGCCGGGCAAACGAATCTGTTCGCCGCGCGCCGCGCCTCCCTGCAGGGGCAGCACGACATCCTCGAGCAGCGCATCGGCCAGTATGCCCAGCAGATTGCCGGGTTGCGCGCCCAGGTGACCTCGAAGACGCAGCAGATCGCCCTGATCAAGGAAGAGTTGTCCGACTTGTCGGGCCTGCTGGAAGACGGCTATGTCACCAAGACCCGGGTCCTGGCCCTGAAGCGCGAGGCGGCCCGCCTCGAGGGCGAATTGGGCGACCATCTGGCCAATATCGCCCGGTCCGAACAGGGAATTGGCGAGAACAAGATGCAGATGCTGCAGGTCGAGAAGCAGCATCAGGAAGAGGTGGCCAAGGAGCTGCGCGACGTCGAGGCCCGGATCGCCGAAGATGCCGAGAAGCAGATCGCTTCGGTCGACGTGATGAAGCGGATCGACGTCCTGGCTCCGGTGTCCGGCACCGTGCTCAACCTGCAGCTCCATACGCCGGGTGGCGTGGTCTCCCCAGGCGCCTCGCTGATGGAGATCGTGCCGGCCAACGACAAGCTGGTGGTCGAGGCCCAGGTCAACCCGCTGGACATCGACACGGTGAAGTCTGGCGACGAGGTGGCGCTGCATGTCAGCACCGTGGGCGCGCGCCTGCTGCCGACCATCTACGGGACGCTGGAGACCCTTTCGGCCGACCGCATCACCGATCCGCGGACCGGCCATGCCTACTACAAGGCGAAGATCATCATCCCCGCCGATCAGATGGATCGCCTGGGCGACGTCAAGCTGCAGGACGGGATGGCGGTCGAGGCGATGATCAGCCGCGGCTCGCAAACCGCGCTGCATTACGCCGTGAAGCCGCTGCTGGAAAGCCTGACCCGCTCGTTCCGGGAAAAATGAGGGCAGCCGAATGTCCTCTTGAAGCCCTCCCCCTTGATGGGGGAGGGTTGGGTGGGGGTGATGCCTGCCCCGATGTGAACCGCCAAGACGCCAAGGCGCCAAGGCATTATCCGCAGATGACGCAGATGAACGCAGATGGGAAGATGATGCCTTCGGCAAAAGCGCGATCCGAGAATTGCTCTCCCTTGGCGTCTAGGCGTCTTGGCGGTTTGTCCTTCCGGACCGGCGTTGCCTCTGCCATTGCCCTCGCGGCCCTTGTCATGCCGGCGCCGGCCGGGGCGCAGGCGCTGCGGGAGGTGCTGGTCAATACCTATCTGACCAATCCCCAGATCGAGGCGGATCGGGCAAGGCAGCGCGCCCTCGACGACGACGTGGCGCGCGCCCTCGGGGGCTGGCGGCCGCAGGCGGTGCTGACCGCCGAGCAGGGCCGCGGCCACGATGTGCAGGATTTCCATGCGACGACCCAGCCATTCCCGCAGGCGGCGTACACCATTCACGAATACCGGACGCCGGAGACCCTGCTGCTGCAGATCCAGCAGAGCATCTATGACGGCGGCCGGACCAGTGCCGATGTGCGGCATTCCGAGATCGTGGTGGAAAGCGGTCTGGCCCAGATGGTGTCGGTCGAGCAGGGCGTTCTCGGCCAGGCCACCCAGGCCTATTATGATCTGTACCGCGACCAGAGCATCCTGGCCCTGGCCCGCCAGAACGTCACCTGGCTCGAGGACCAGGTCAAGGCCACCCACGCCCGCTATGCCGTCAAGGACGTCACCCAGACCGACGTCGCCCAGGCCGAGGCCCGGCTGGCCGGTGCCCAGTCCGATCTGACCACGGCCGAGGGCACGGTGGCCACCAGCCGCTCCGCCTTCATCGCCGCCACCGGCATCGAGCCCGGGCAGCTCCCGGCGCCGCCGCCACCGCCCCGCGACCGGTTGCCGGCGGCGCTGGCGGACGCCCAAAGACTGGCGCAGAGCAGTCCCGACCTGCGCGCCGCCATCCTGGCCGCGCGGGCGGCCGAGGCCGATGTCGATTCGGTGGCCAGTGGACTCTCGCCCACCCTGGCGCTGCGCGGTACCTCGCGGCGCCTGAGCCAGAGCGATGAAGCCAATCTGACCCGGACCGACAACGAGGTGGTGCTGTCGCTGTCCATTCCCCTTTACGAGGGCGGCGTTTACGCCGCCCGCACCCGCGGCGCCAAGCAGGTTGCCGGGCAGCGCCGCCTGGAGATCGACCAGGCGCGGCGGCGCGCCGTCGATCAGGTCAACCGGGCCTGGGCCCAGCTGATGAGCGCCCAGGCCAGCATTCGCTCGCTCACCGAGCAGGTACGGGCGGCCCAGGTGGCGAACAAGGGGATGGAAAAGGAATTGCGGGCGGGAACCCGCACCGTCTACGACCAACTCAATGCCCAACAGGAAGAGATGAACGCCAAGATCGGCCTGTTGCGCTCCCAGCACGACGAGGTCGTGGCCTCCTATGCGCTGCTGGTGGCGGTGGGCGGCCTGACCGCCAGTAACCTGGGGCTTCCGGTGCAGGTCTACGATCCCTCGGTGCATTACGAGAAGGTGCGCAACACCTGGTTCGGCACCGGCATCGACGAAAGCTACGAAACACCGCCGATGGCCGACTGAGGGCTAGAGCAATAGCCTGCTCGTGGCCCGGGCCTCCGGAGCCTGTGGAATAATTGTTTTTCAGTGGCACCGGCGTCCCTGCCGGTGTCGGCCGCGGAGCGGCGGACATGCTGCTCTTCCGGCTCCGCCGGAACACCGGCACTGAGGCCGGTGCCACTAACTTTTTTCACAGGCTCAGATGCCGGCGCCTATGGGGTCAAGCCCGGCGATGACAACGAATGGTTGCGTTAACATGAGTGTAGGCAACCGTTTTCGTTAATCCGGACAGCCTTGGATCAAGTCCGGGGACCGGCCTATTTCACCCCGGCAGCCTTCCTCAGCGCCTCATTGATCCGCGATTGCCAGCCCGGGCCGCCGGCTCTGAACCTCTCAATGACATCGCTATCAATTCGCAACGTGACTTGCCTCTTCGGATTTTCAGCTGGGGGCCGACCTCGGGACCGGCGAACGCTTTCGACAAGTTCGGGAAATACCTCGGCAAAAGCCTTCGCCTGCCGGATATCCTCCTCGGTCCATTCGGGATTGTCCGAAACAGCGTCCCAATCTTCTTTGCGCCTTGGTGTAGGTCGCCACAGGCGACCCTTGGTGATCTTGGTGTTGAAGAAAGTGCTTCCCCGGTGACTGGGGGCCGGTCTATGTGATGAAGTTCCTGGCGTTGGTCGAGGTGGTGGAACATGACGACGACCCTTCCCGGTTTGAAATCCGTCCGCTGACCGAAGCGGAAGGCGGCGGCTATCTGATGCTGGTCGAGAGCCTTGGCCGGCGTAGCGTCGACAACCACGAGCCAAGGTGAAGGAACCTGGTCGGCCGCCGCCCATAGCTGGAAAATCTCGCAGAGCTCCCCATCTGTTGCTATGGTGCGGAGCATGACTGCGATGACTGAATTTGCGCCGAGGAAAGCGAAGCAAGAGTCTCTGGAAGACCGCCTTGCCCGCGAACGCGCGCGTCTTGAGGAAGCGCGGGCCGAATTTCGTAACGGCCTCACCATGGATGAAGCCGACGTCGAAGCATGGCTTGACGGCCTCGACAGCGATGAAGACCGACCCCTTCCAGAGGTACGGCAGGCTCGCCCGTTCGGATACTAAATCTTCTGTGGCTCGCAAGGTTACTCCTTCACCAGCGGCACTCCGTGACCTTGCTGAACACAGCCAGGAGGAAGCCAGGTACCATGCCCTCGGCAGATCAGACGAAGGACGCGTGTTGCACCTTACCTTTACCCTGCGCGGCCCCATGATTCGCGTCATCTCGGCGCGAGATGCGAGCCGGAAAGAGCGAGCGGTTTATGAGCAAGCCGACTAGAGCGCGTTGACATTCATTTGGTCCAGATGAACGCGCTGACGAGGCAAAGGATGGACAGGAACGCTCTTGGGGTCTGATCGTAGCGTGTGGCGATCCGCCTGAAATGCTTGATTTTGAGGAAGAAGCGCTCGACGAGGTTGCGCTCGCAATAGAGGGCATAATCGCAGGGAACCTGCGGGGATGTTTTTCTCGGCGGGATGACGGGGGTGGCGTCTTGGCTGTGGATGGCGTCGCGGAGCGCCTTGGAATCGTAGCCTTTGTCGCCCAGGACATAGTCGGCGGGAAGGTCGGCGATCAGGGCCTCGGCCTGGGTGAAGTCGCTCTCCTGTCCTGGCGTCAGGATGAACCGCAGCGGATTGCCCAGGGCATCGACGACGGCATGGATCTTGGTGGTCAGTCCGCCGCGTGAGCGACCGATCGCGCGAGCTTCAGACCCCCTTTTTTGCCCGCCGCATGCTGGTGCGCCCGGACGATGGTCGAGTCGATCATGACGTATTCGAAGTCGGGGTCGTCCGCCATGGCGGTGAACAGCCGATCCCATACCCCGTCCTTGGACCAGCGCGAGAAGCGAACGAAGACGCTGTTCCAATTACCAAAGAGTTCCGGTAGATCGCGCCACGGCGAGCCAGTGCGGGCCAGCCATAGCACTGCTTCCACAAATAGCCGGTTGTCGACGCCAGTCCTGCCGGGATCGCTCCGCTTACCCGGCAAATGCGGTTCCATCCGATCCCACTGGTGACCATTCATGATCAGACGAACCCCGGACATTCAAGCCTCCTTCCCGAAAAGGAGTTTGAATCAGAATTTCGAGTCCGAGGGAATCGGCCACGTTCCGTGAGATCGAAAAAGTTATCCGCAGATGTCGCAGATGACGCAGATCTTATGGATGGCGCCGCTCAATCCAGCCAGGTCGGTCTCGTTCTTGATCTGCGTACATCTGCGAAAATCTGCGGATTATTGTTAAGCAGAGGGGCCCTGCAGCGAGCAGGCTCCGCGGACAGGAACTTGAATGTCAACGCGCTCTAAGACAATCCCGCAATTCGCCAGCGAGGCCGAAGAGCGAGCATTTTGGGAAAGAGAAGATTCGGTAGACTATGTGGACTGGTCGAAGGGCCAGCGCGCGGTGTTGCCGAATTTGCGGCCGAGCACGAAGACCATTTCGCTTCGTCTGCCGGCACATCTGCTGGACTCGATCAAAGTCGCCGCCAATGCGCGGGATGTACCTTACCAGTCGCTCATGAAGATTTGGCTGCAAGAAAAACTCCACAGCAAGTGATGATGCAACCCCCAGCCGTTACGCGCGGGCTTGACCCGCGCGTCCACCTGGTGGTTCCGGCGAAATGCTGGCCGAGAGTCTTGGCCGGCGTGGCGTCGACAACCACGAGCCAGGGTGAAGGAAGCAATGAACGGTGAACCTGCGGCCGCGGAAGAAAAATTTATCCGCAGATGACGCAGATGACGCAGATCTCATGGATGGCGCCGCTCAATCCAGCCAAGTCGGACGGCCTCGTTCTTGATCTGCGTACATCGGCGAAAATCTGCGGATCAACAAGGAGAGGGGCCCCGCAGCGAGCGGCCTCCCCGGACAGGAATTTGAATGTCAACATCTAGCGCCGTCGCGGGAACGAAGGGACTGATTCAGTCAGACCGCGAAGGGCTCTAAAGCACGAACCGGGCATCCACCTCGGCATAGGGGGCCACAACCTGGTCGGGGGTGCGGGACAGCAACCCCAGCTTTGTCAGTTTCTCCACCCTGAACGCCGACCTCCGCGAAACCGAAGTTGCGGCTGGACGCCAAAATCGAGGCGGTCAAGGCCGACATGACGCGGGCCAAGCCGTCGACCCGGATGGCCGCAAATTATTGCAAAGTCGCGCAACAACGAGTTGCTGTAGCCGAGCATGGGCGCAGGTTGCTTGAGACTTGGATGCGAAATTCTTGCGGGCGATTCAATATTCGGGGGATGAATCTCACAGGCCATTTGCGGTAGCGAAATTCCCCAAGCCCCCGCCACAGCGGCGACTCCCCGGATTCGTGGCCGGCCGGTCCCGGCGGCAGCCGACAGTCGATTACTGATTCCAAAACCGATTCATCTGAAGACAAACCCGATCTTCAGGCCCGTTGCCTGAACGTCTCCTGCTTTCTCCAAACGAAGGCGCTGTCTTAACTAACGGTTCGTAACCCTATGTTCTCGAAAAGGAGTTGACTTGGGCCCAAAAGTGGGGCATGTAGGGTCACTGTACAGTCTCGTCTGGGTGGGTTGGGCCATCCGTTAGGACTGGAATCGTTCGCTCCCTTTGGAGGCCACTATGGCTCTGACCAATACTCAGATCGTCACCAACGACTATAACGACATCCTGTTCGACTCGGCCAACAACGCGGCCAACATCACCCTCTATGCGGGCCTGATGACCGCCAACCCGACCCTGTACACGCCGGCCTATGTCGCGGCCGCGATCGCCAATCCGACCTATTCGCCGGAAGCGAGCATCGTCAACTACGTCTACAGCCTGTACTCCTCGGTCCTCGGTGTGAATCTGAGCAACTCGACCGTCCCCGGGTTGCAGTATTGGGTGCAGCAGGCCGAAGCGCTCATGACCCCGGCCCAGGTCCTCAGCGGCAATCTGACGCAGACGGCGATCAATTTCCTCGACCAGTCCTTCATCAATGCCGGGAATTCGGCGGGAACCCTTCCCTCCACCAATGCCCCGCTTCTGGTCGCGCAGATGTACGCCAATGGCCTTGGCAACAGCTCCCCGACGGCAGCGGGCGTCGCCTACTGGGTGAACCAGTACACCGCTTGGGTGTCGACCCTCGGTGCGTCCCAGGCCCTGATTTCCCTGATCAACAGCTTCGCCAATGCGGCTGCGGTGACCAACCAGGTCGGCATCAGCGCTGTGCTGAGCGCCGCCGCCTTGACCGATACCGGTTCCGGAGCGACCTATGGCAGCTTCTCGGCATCGGGGTCGACGCCGGCCACTTTCCAGCTCACGACCGGTCAGGACGTGCAGACCGCGAATGTTTTCAACGCAGTCTTGACCGCCTCGCCCACGAGCCCGTCGACGGCGACCTTGCAGGGCTTCGACTCGCTGACCGGGACGAGCGGTGGTACCGCCAATACGCTGACTATCATTGACGGCACGACGGTCACCTTGTCGTCGACCTCGTCCGGCGATACGTTGCCGGCTGGCTTGGTGCTCAGCAATATCCCCAAGATCAACCTGACCACCAGCAACAACGCGGGTGCGAATACGATCGGCGGCGGCGGCAACACGCACGCGGTCGTGTTTGACACGTCCCTGACCAACGGGGTCACCAGTCTTAACGTTATCTCTTACGGGGCCGGCGGCGACGATATTAAAGCTGCCCTGACCACGGATATCGCCGAGACCTACAACAGCACCGGTGGTCTGGCCGCGGCGGGTTCGCAGGACCAGATTCTGATCAAGGGCGGCAACAACGTCTTCGTCACCGATAATGGCTCCTACGCCGGCGTCTTGGTCGGTGGCGGCACCGCCGCGACCGACGCTCGGGGCAATGTGACGGTCATCGAAAACGGCGGCAACGTCAACGCCACCACCGCGGCCGTTACGGTCCAAGGCGGCGTGAATGTCACGGTCACCGACAAGGCGACGGGTGCCATCTACATCGGCACCGTCGTGTCGCCCACCGGTGTGGTCACCGTTACCGATACCGGCGGCACCGGCGACATCACGGTTACCGGTGGCGCCTCGGCCACCATTACGGATACCGCAACCACGTTGAGCGCGGTCACCGTTTCGGCGGTCACCGCGGCCACCACGATCAATGCGAGCGGTATTGCGACCGCAGTCATGACCCTGGACGGCGGCACGACCGCGACCATCAACACCACCGGCGGCTTTGTGACCATCGGCGCGACGACGGCCCCGACCGGCGTCATTACCGTGAATGACACGCGCGATTACATCGGCAGCAACGATGCCTTTGTTTGGGCCAAGGCGACCGGTGCCCTCAATCTGACGACGACGGCGACCTCCGGCGCAGTCACCCTGGGCAGCACCACCAAGGCGAACGACACCACCGGCAATGTGACGGTCATCAACCAGACGGTTACGCCGAGCGCGACCTATTATGGCTCGAGCGTCACCGACATCTTCACCAACGGTGCGACCTCGGTCTCCGTCACCGGCGGCGGCGCCGCCACCTCCGTTGACAACACCCATGGTATCGTCGACGAGGCGACGACCAATGTTCTGGCCACGGTGAGCTTGACCGGTTTCGGCGTCAGCGGTGGTGCCGGTACCATCGAAGTCACCAGCACGGCGCTGAGCGCGTTGAACATCAGCAACAGCACCACCAAGCAGCCGAACAATGCCGCCGCGGCCGCCGCCACGGTTGTCACGGTTAACAACACGACCGCTGACCACACCCTCGCTATCGGGTTGAACGGCGACACCAACACCGGCGTTGCCGTTGTCGACAACACGGCAAAGGTCATCAATGTTACGGCCAGCGGCACGACGGCCAATAACCTCACCCTGACCGATACCGACACGCCGGCCGTTGGCGGAAAGACCTTGAGCTTCACCAACAACAGCACCGGCACGCTGTCGGTGCAGAACATCACCAACACCAACGGCACCACGGCGATTACGGTCTCGGGGACGGGCGCGGTGACCTTCGTCAACGCGGCGTCGGTTCTGCCGACCTCGATCACCGACACCGGCTCGGGGGCGTTCACCGGCACCATCGACGCCCAGAACACCAACTTCACCGGTGGCTCGGGCGCCAATGTCATCACCTTGAGCAGTTCCGGGGCGGTGACGAAGGCCATCAACGGCGGTTCCGGCACCAACAACACGTTGATCGGCACCGGTCTGGTCGGCACCCTGGCATCGGCCTTTGGTGGCTCGATCTCGGGCTTCCAGAACTTCGAATTGAAGGGCGGCTCCGTTAGCAGCGTGCCGGGGACCCCGGCCGGCTACTACTATGGCGGCTCTTTCACCAACCTGCTCGCCAGCGGTCTCACTCAAGTGCAGGTGGGCGCCGCTGCGGGCAACAGCGTCACCTTCAGCAGCGTCGCGGCCGGTACCGGCCTGACGGTGTTGGACCAGGCGCTGACCAGTTCGGCGACCTTTACTGAAGCCTTTGGCGCTGCGGGCGATACGTTCTCGCTCACCATCGACGGCAAGGCCCACACCTTTACCGCCGGGGTCAACCTCGCTGCCGACACCGCCGCCATCAACCTCTACTACGGGACGACGGCGCCGATCCAAGGGGTCACGGTCACCGATACCCTCGGGGCAATCGTCATCACCGGTGCCGCCACCACCGCCTTCATCGCCCTGACCGGCACCACGACGGTGACGGCGACGAACACGCTCAGCGGTGTCGTCACCGACAACCTGGCGACAGCGCCGGCTGCGGCCACCGGAAACACGTTGCCGCTGACTCTCAACTCCGCGGCAGGCCTCCTGGTCGCCAACACCGTGATCCAGGAAGCCGGCAACCAGACCATCAGCATCAATAGCGTGAAGAACGCTATGAACTCGCAGAACACGGTGGTCATCCTCGATAGCAGCACCGCCGCCAATGCCAATCAGGCAACCACCCTGACCATTTCCGGCGCCGGCAAGCTCACCGTAACCTATGGCATGGATGGCACCGCCGGTACCGCGGCCGACGCCCTGGCCATCATCAATGCCAGCACCTCCAGTGGATCGGTCAACGTCAGCGGCGTGGTCGGCAAGACCACCGGGATGACGATCACCGGTGGTACCGGGGCTTTGACCGCTTTCGGCAGCGGCCTTGCCACCGGCGAAAGCATCGCCTCCTATGTCGGGGCAACCGACCTGATCACCACCGGTTCGGGCGGTGGCACCATCACCCTCGGTTACGGCGGGGCGGGTCTGAACAGTGGTTCCGAGACCCTTGTCCTGTCGGCGTCGACAGCCAAGGCCGATACCATCAATATCGGTGCCGACACGACCGACGGTGTCCGTGCCACGGTCAGCGGCTTCACGTCGTCGACTTCGAGCACGGTCGCCGACGTCGTTCACTTCACCTACACCGAAGTGCTCAAGGCGAACGTGACCACCGCCACCGCGACGGCCGGTTCCGATACCTATACGATGGCCAATGGTTACATCACGTTCTCGGGTCCGGACAGCACCGCCCAGATGGTTCTCGATGCCCGCGCAATCGTGGACACCGGGGCCAGCAATATCGCGGCCTTCTCGGACGGCACCGACACCTATGTCGTGACGTCGGGGAGCGGCACTCAAGGCGCCACCAATGACACGGTGCTGAAGTTGTCCGGGGTCACCGGAAAGACCGGCTTTGCGGCCGACGTTGCGGGGACTGCGCTGGTGTCGACGAACTCGATCGCCGTGACCAGCACCATCGACCAGACCAACGCTACCGCCGCCTCGGTCGCGGAAACCGCCAACCATCTGGCGACCGACGATACCGGTTTTGCCGTCCAGGGCATCACCGGCTCGACGGTGGGGACGTTCACGGAGAGCTTCATCAACTTGGCCAATTCGGCGACCATCAATTCGACGGTCACCGGTGGCGGCACGTTCAATCTGTCGACCGGCCAGATCGGCACCGCCGGGACGGCGAGCTTGCAGTTGAATTTGAACTCCGCAACGAACCAAATCATCACCACCGGCACCTTCCTTGGTGATGGGGCGTTGACCATCAACGCTACCACGACCGGCGGTGGTGGCACCGACACCATCACCACCTTGGTCGACTCGGGCAACACCTTGGCCAAGATCAGCATCACCGGCACCCAGGCCGTGACCATCGGCGCGATCACCGATACGGCCCTGACCAGCATCAGCATTTCCGATCTTGCTGCTGTCAGCCTCGGTGGGACCACCACGCCGATTACCCAGGCGGGGCTGACCGTGACCTCTTCCACGCCGGCAATTCCGGCGGATGCGATCTATCTCAGCGGCGCCAGTGACGTCATCGACGCCTCGGCCGCGACTTCCACCTCGGCCGGCAATCCGGTCTTGTCGGCGACGGGTGCCGGTTCGACCATCAAGGGCGGTCTCGGAGCCGAGACCATCATCGGCGGCGCCAATGCAACGGTGACCATGTTGCAGGGTTCCACCGACGCCAACGGAACGACCCATAACGGTAACGCGAGCATCAATACGATTACCGTTGGGGCGAACTCCACCGTGACCCTCGGTACCGCCGCGGCGGGCACCGCCTCCGACGGCGGCAGCACCGTTGACGTCCATGGCGATACCGCCGGTACGACATCAAGCGGGGCCTACAACTTGGTTACGGTGGCCAACGCATCCCACACCAACAGCACGGTGATCAACTTCTACTCGGCGGTGACGACTGAAAACGTCGCAGCTGGATTGATCAACGTTGCTTCGGCCGCGTCTCTCTCCGCGGCGTTGGATATGGCGGTGGCGAACACCGGCGATAACGCTTCCGGACACCATTCTTATGATTGGTTCCAGTATGCCGGCAATGACTACGTTGTTGCGCACACCGGAACCGGTGCGGCCGTTACCGGGTTGACTGCCAACGACCTCGTCGTAAAGGTGGTTGGGTTGGTCGACTTCGCCGGTCACTTCACCGCCGGTGGTACCGCTGGTGTCGTCCTCTAAGGTTCGATACGTCTAACTCTACCGGTCCCGCCCCCTTCAAAAAGGGGTGGGACCAACCGACAGACCCCGCAGGGCGAACCTGCGGGGTTTTCTTTATAGAAAAGGCGCGCTGATGCCCCAGATCACCATTGACGACATCGCCTACGATCTTGACAGGCTTTCCGATGCGGCGAAGCAGCAGCTTATGCATGTCCAATTCGCCGATGCCGAGATCCAGCGCCTGCAGATGCTGCTGGCTCAGGCACAAACGGCACGAGCCAGCTATTTTGCGGCGTTAAAAGAATTGCTGCCGAAGGAGGCATAGGAGGGCCCCATTGCCAAACGTCGAAGCGCTGTTCGCCGAGGCCCTTCGGCGCCATCACGCCAGACAATTTGCCGAGGCCGAGCACCTCTGCCGCCAGGTCTTGGCGGTGGCTCCCCGCCATGCGGATTCACTCAATCTCCTGGGTGTGATCGCCCATCAGGTCGGACGGACCGACGTTGCTGTCGAATTGATCAGCAAGGCGATTGGCTGCAACGGAGCCACGGCAGCCTATCGCTCCAACTTGGGAATCATGCTGAAGGGGCTCGGACGCGTTGAGGCAGCTGTAGCCGCCCACAAGACCGCCATCCGAATCGAGCCGGACTACGCCGAGGCCTATTCCAACCTGGGAAACGCCCTGAAGGGCTTAGGACAAGTCAGCGACGCCGTCGCCGCCTATCAAGCGGCCATCCGGATCAAGCCGGATTACGCCGAAGCCCACTCCAATCTGGGCAACGCCCTGCGGGAACTGGGACGCATAGGCCACGCTGCTGACGCCTGTAGCGCAGCCGTCCGCGCCAAGCCGGACTTCGCCGAAGCCTACTCTAACCTAGGAAACGCACTGAAAGCCTTAGGACGCCTCGACGAGGCCGTTGCCGCCTATAATTCCGCCATCAGGATCAAGCCGGAGTTGGCCGAGGCACATTCGAACCTGGGTGTGGCGCTGTACGACCTGGGACACCTCGACGAGGCTGCTGCCGCCTACCGCGCCGCCCTCCGGATCCGGCCAGACTACGCTGAAGCATATTATAATCTCGGCAACGCGCTGTACGACTGGGCTCGCCTTATCGATGCCGTTGCCGCCCACACGACCGCCCTCCGCCTCAAGCCCGACTACGCGGAAGCCTACTGCAACCGGGGAAACGCGCTGAAGGACCTGGGACGCCTCGACGAGGCCGTTGCCTCTTACACCGCAGCCATTGGCATCAAACCGGACTACGCCGATGCCCATTCCAACCTTCTGCTGTGCGTCCACTATCTGCCAGGATTTCGTGGAAGAAACATCTTAGAGATAGCACGCCGATTTGCCGACCAGGTTGGGACAAAATTTGTGCCTGTATTGCGCTGTTCGCCCGATCCCGACCGCCGTCTACGCATCGGCTATGTATCCGGTGACTTCGGCCGTCACCCGGTCGGCTATTTTCTGAGCCGGGTACTGGCCAACCATGATCGCGTGGCGGTCGAGATCTTCTGTTACAGCACATCTGCCCGTGCCGACGATATGACGACCCAGTTGCAAAGCATGGCAGACCACTGGCGAAGTCTGGTCGGGTGGTCGGATCAGGCGGCCGCCGATCTGGTCGCTGGTGACGGTATCGATATCCTGGTGGATCTGTCCGGCCATACGGCGTTGAATCGTCTCCCGATGTTTGCCCGCAAGCCGGCGCCGATTCAGGTCAGCTGGTTGGGCTATTTCGGCACCACAGGCCTAACCGCCATGGACTATGTCTTGGCCGATCGGTTTGTCGCACCGGAAGATGCCGCTCGCGATTTCACCGAATCCATATGGCATCTTCCGGACAGCTATCTGTGTTTCTGTCCTCCTGATTTCGAGTGTGTGGTCCTTCCGCCGCCGATGACAAAGGGGGAGCCGATCGTCTTTGGAAGCTTCAACAACCACGCCAAGCTGTCGTCACCAACCGTCGCACTGTGGTCCCGTATTCTGAAGAGGGTTGCGGGCTCGCGACTTCTGCTGAAGACCAAGGCCCTCGCCAACGCCAAAGAGTGTCAGCAGCTACTGGATCAATTCGCCAGGAATGGCATTGAGAAAGAGCGTTTGTGCCTGGAAGGAGCGTCTCCGCGTGCCGAATTGTTGTCCACCTACAATCGCGTTGACGTTGCGCTGGATCCGACACCCTACGGCGGAGGAACAACCACGGCAGAGGCCCTGTGGATGGGAGTGCCCGTGGTGACGCTGCGCGGCGCCACCTGGGTCGGCCGGGTCGGCGAAAGCATCCTGTCGACGGTCGGTCTTTCCGAACTTGTGGCGACAAGCCCCGACCACTACGTCGAAATCGCTGTCGGGCTGGCCTCCGACGAATCTCGTCTGAAGGCATTGCGCTCCAGATTGCGGCACCAACTGGAGGCGTCCGCCTTCTGTGATGGAACCCGCTTCACCCGCAATCTCGAGCAGGCCTATCGCAGCATGTGGCGCAAATGGTGCGCCAATCACGCCGACAGAGGTAGACCGTAACTTGACCGAGAATTTGTTCCGCGAAGCGACCTGTCCCGCCTGCGGTCATCATATTGCCGTGCCGTTTTTCGACGGAGGGGATCAGCCTCTGGCGACCCTTGCCTGGCCTAAAAGCGCCGACGCTGCCCGCGGTCTTGCCCGCTTTCCTCTCGACTTCGTTCGTTGCGTCGATTGCGGCCATGTCTTCAACGCGGCGTTTGATTACGCCCAGGTTCCCTATTCCGACAAGCCAAACCTGATGTTCAACCGGGCGGCCAATTGGTCTCGTTTCCTGGACCAGACCAGGGGAAATATCCTGGTCCATTTGGATGCGGCCCCCGTTGTCGTCGAAATCGGTCACGGGGATGGCAGTTTTCTGGCCGCGCTCGCCGAGCGGCGCCCACACGGCCGGTACATTGGGTTCGACCCGCATGGGGCCGCCCAGGGCACCGACAGAATTCATTTTCGCCAGACGCTGTTTGACCCCGCAAGCCATCTGGCCGAATTGAAACCAGACCTGGTGATCAGCCGTCACGTGCTGGAACATCTCGTCAATCCGCTTGGCTTCCTGCAAGGAATCTCTTTCGCCGCCACATGCCTTGATATGGCCCCTCTGGCCTATTTCGAGGTTCCTTGTATCGACAACGCCATCGGCGATCACCGCACCGTGGATTTCTACTACGAGCACAGCTCCCAATTCACCACCGCGTCCTTCCACCGCATGCTATCCCGAGCCTCGAGTGAGGTTCTTGAAATTGGCCATGGTTACGGCAAAGAGGTGGTTTTTGGGTTCGCCCGTCTAGGGAGTTGTGGCTCAGCGATGGAATTGGCGCATGATGCGCGCCGGTTTCGAAGTGAGGCCGACGGCGGGCTGCAAACCATCAGGGCGCACCTTGCGGAACTGCACCGGGCCGGCAAACGCGTTGTCATCTGGGGTGGGACGGGAAAATCGGCCGCCTTCATGTGCCGCTACGGGGTAGACGCCGAGCGATTTCCCTTGGTTGTCGACTCGGATATGGCCAAGGCCGGCACCTTCGTTCCCGGTACCGGTCAGGAAATCCGCTTCCGGGACTTTCTTCTGTCCGATCCCCCGGAGGTTGTCATCATTCCTCCCCAATGGCGGGCCGCAGATATCGTGTCAGAAATGAAACAGGCGGGTATCGTCGTGGAAGTCGTCCTAATCGAATACAAAGGACAACTCATCGATTTTCACCGTGACGAGAATCCATACCGATGAGTGTATAGACCGAGCCCAGCTTCCAGGGGCCGTGCTCGGGCTCGCGATTCACCACGTTGAGAACAGAAAATGCCCCATTTCATGCATCGCAGCAAACAGCCTGCGCGCAATGGCGACCTTGTCATCTTCTAACGATACGAATCTATCTAAGACCGGAAGGATATCGCTGATTCGCCTTTGTCCATTGCACTGTTCCAAGAGCATGCCCTCTTGCAGCGTCGCCGTGACCTTATAGCCATTGCGTTCGAGAATCGCAGGACGTCCCGAGGCGAGATCGGAACGCTGTGCGACTCTCAATCCGAAACGGGGTGCAGGACGATATCTGAGGAAGTTCTCACTGTTAAAGGTGATCCGCGGGGCGCGCGTAAAATGTGCCGGCAAACAGGCATTGAAGCGGTGGGTGCCCGAGCCGAAGGATAAGAGATCGGTAATTTCGGCCTGCTCGCGTTCCGGCAACCGACAAATCCTTGAGAGAATATCCTCGCCTGAACTGATGACCGCCCGGGGGCAATAAGGAGCGCGGTCAAGCCAACCCATGAAAGACAGTCCATTGGTTTCGACGAAGTCGTAAACCTCGCCAACGGCATAGGCCCGGTCTTGCGGGTGCAGGAACGTGTCGACGACGCCGGCATCGAACGCCAGGTCGTTTGCCGACTCCAAATATGCGTTAACACTGTGGTTCTTGGGGATCCCGTCGAGCAACCGGCGAACAATATCGATATCGACCTTGGTTTGTCCCAATCCCATCAGTTGGAAGGCGCGCTGCAATAAGTAGACGCCATGCCGGCGGGTCTTGCCATAAAGCATCAGGCTCATGACGCCATCCGGCGCGAGGACATCTCTTAGAGATCTTAAGCCGGCATCGGGATCCGCGAGGTGGTGCAGCACGCCGGTTGAAATAATTAAGTCGAACTGCTTGCCCAGCCTGCCCACCTCATGGAGATCGAGCAGGTGGATCTCGAGGTTATCGAGACGATGCTTCTCTTTGAGGTACTTCGTGTGGCCCAGGCTAGCGCGGGAGACGTCGATTGCAGTGATTCGGCAGCGCGGGTTGCGGATGGCGTGGTAGGCGCCTTCATTGGTGCCGCAACCGGCAACGAGCACGTCCAATTTGTCAAAAAACCGGCGATCTGGCCAATAAAGCGGGCCGAAAACCGGGATGTCGGTTAATCCACCGTAGCCGTCCTCTATAGCTTTGGTTAAATCGGCGATGGGCTCGGGATAGACCCAAGCCTCATATTGGCGGGCAACGATGTCGTTGGCGGACGATGAATCGGGGTCTTGTGGCATTGGATCGCCTCGCCGGCCGATAATATTTCCGCTATCCGTCAAGCGTTCCACCAGTCGTTCGGCCCGGAGACGGGGCGCATCTTCTCGATCTGATGCGGCATTTCCTTCGGTAGACAGAATAAGTTGATAGAGACCATCCCAGGAAAGACGTTCTCCTTATTTCCTGCGTGGTTGTCGGCGCTAAATATGGGTGGTAGATGCCACCACATGACGTATCCGAGCTCGATAAGCTGCGAAATAAGGCGCGCTGAGTGTTGTTGTCTGTCGTTTTCGACGTAAAGAATCGGACGAAGGCGCCGTATCGTGCCTCTTGCGCCGGCCAGCACCTCAGTCTCCATTCCTTCAACATCCACCTTCAGAAGACGTAGGCTATGAAGGTCAAGGGAGTCCACAGGAAGAACATCGACCAATTCACCGACGGCCCCCCCCAAACTCAAGCCGGCAAAATTGTTGCTTTGGCTGTAGTCAAGAGGCGGAACGCGGATAGCGCCAACCGTGGCGCCACACGCAGCATTGAGAGGGTGGACATTGAATAGATCATTCAAGGCCAGATTTGCACATAGGATCTGAAAAAGGGGGCGTTGGGGTTCATAAGCATAAACCTTGCCCTGGGGACCGACTTTCCGTGCCAGAGACAGTGTGTGTGCGCCAATGTTTGCTCCCACCTCGACGATGGTGTCGCCGGAACGGGTCAACTGGTTGAAAAGCGCGGCCTCTCCTTCGCTGAACTCACCGTAGAGGTCGAGGCTACGGCCGACATAGCGATCCTCTTTGAGAAAAAGCATGCGACCATGTCGGCAAGACTTGAGAGCTGTCAATCCCTTCGGCAGTTGGGGCTCAACGGCCGATCCACCATAAGGACGATAGGATTTTTCCTCTGTGATGGTTGAGCCAACGATCTGGTTGATTTCGCGTTTTAGCGCCGCTCGCCGATCATTGCTTCGGTACACAGAGCGGGCCAGTTGAACGAATCGCATGCCGAAATCGCCGTCGTTTTCGCAATTGCGGATTTCATCTTCGATGTCCCACAGCGCTTTGTTTACGGCCTTAAGATCGCGCGTTGGGGCCTCAAGTGCGGTCTCAAGGCCGCCATATTGATCCCGCGCTCCAACCAACAGGTTCAATTCCCGGCATACGTTCTCCCGTTTAACCGGGTCGGTAATGCATTCGGCCTTGATCTCTAGGATCGTAATCTTATCAATCAGTTCTCCGAACGCGACCGGAATGGTAACGGTCTCGGATGAGGGGAGATCGCGACGCCCCATGCCGGAGACCATGCACGTAAGTTCGCCTTCCATCCGATGGAAAACCTCGCTCCAATTGCCAGCGACACGTTGACGGAACAGCCGGGTGTTGGGGTACCAAGGGCTGTCTTCTCTGTCCATCATCCAGACCCAGTGTGGAATGGCCTGGAGCGCCAGCCAAACCGGTCGACCGAGGGCTCCAGCCAGATGTCCGATGGCAGTATCGACGGTGACGATCAGATCGAGGCTCATCATCACCGCCGCTGTGTCGATAAAGGCGTCTGGTCCGACATCAAAGTCGGACCCCAGAGTTTCCACGTGCATACCGGGGGGGATCTGGTTCAACTGGTCAAGTCCGTGGACCTTCTGCAGGCTGATGAGACGCACTCCGGGCACATTGGCCAATGGGGCGAAACAGGCCAGAGGAGCGGACCGGCCTTGCTCGGCAGGGCCAACCGGGTTGCCCTGCCAGGTGATGCCGATTTTGAAGCCTGACGACCCAATTCGCGTCTGCCATTTGTTCAAAGCTTTGTCTTCTGCCGTCAGATAAGGCACGTTCGCCGGAATGGTCTCCGTGGTAGTTTCAAATACTCCAGGCAAGCTCATCAACGGGCAGTGGTAATCAAAATCGGGAGGGGGGGCGTCGGGGCCGATCAGGCGGTCCACCCCAGCCAAGCCCGACAGAAGCCTCAGCAGGGAACGGGAGGTCTCCAGGACCACACGCCCGCCGCGCGCCGCCACCAAGGAAGCGTAGCGGCAGAACAAAATGCTGTCGCCCAGCCCCTGCTCGGCGTGCAAAAGGATAGTGCGTCCGCTAATGTCCTCGCCCTTCCATTGCGGCTGGGTGAGAAATCGGTGTTTCAGTTCTTTCAAACCCCCTCGCCAGCGCCACTCGTATTTCGGCCAAGCCGTGGCAAGGTCTCCCAGTAAGAAATGGGGGAAAGATTCATTGTAGTGGGCTTCGGCGTAGCCCGGCCTGAAGCGGATGGCGGTGTTGTAGGCGGTGATGGCATCGTCGAAGCGCCCCAAGTCGGTCAGGGCGGCGCCCAGGTTGGAGTGAGCTTCGACGTAGTCCGGCTTGAAGCGGATGGCGGTGTTGTAGGCGGCAACGGCGTCGCCAACGCGCCCCAGTGCCTTCAGCACGTTTCCCAGGTTGTAGTGGGCTTCGGCGAAATCCGGCTTGCAGCGGATGGCGGTGTCGTAGGCGGCGACGGCCTCGTCGAGGCGTCCCAATTCCTTCAGGGCGACACCCAGGTTGGAGTGCGCTTTGGCGAAGGCCGGCTTGCAGCGGATGGCGGTGTTGTAAGCGGCGACGGCGTCCTCAAGGCGTCCCAAGTTCTTTAGGGCGGCTCCCAGGTTGGAGTGAGCTTCGGCGTCGTCCGGTTTGATGCGGATGGTGGTGTTGTAGGCGGCGACGGCCTCGTCGAGGCGCCCCAGTTCCTTCAGGGCGTTTCCCAAGTTGGAGTGAGCTTCGGAGTAATCCGGCTTGATGCGGAAGGCAGTGTTGTAGGCGGCGACGGCCTCGTCGAGGCGCCCCAGTTCCTTCAGAGCATTTCCCAAGTTGAAGTGCGCTTCGGCGTAGTCCGGCTTGAGGCGGATGGCGGTGTTGCAGGCGGCGACGGCGTCCTCAAGGCGCCCCAGGTCCGTCAGAGTGACCCCCAGGTTGAAGTAAGCTTCGGCGTAGCCCGGCCTGATGCGGATGGCAGTGTCGTAGGCGGCGACGGCGTCGTCGAGGCTCCGCAAATCGGTCAGGGCAACACCCAGGTTATAGTGCGCTTCGGCTAAGTCCGGCTTGAAGCGGATGGCGGCGTTGTAAGCGGTGACGGCATCGTCGGGGCGCCCCAGTTGCTTCAGCGCGTTTCCCAGGTTGACGTGAGCTTCGGCGAAGTCCGGCTTGAAGCGGATGGCGGCGTTGCAGGCGGCGACGGCGTCCTCAAGACGTCCTAGGTCCATTAGGGCGACTCCCAGGTTGGAGTGAGCTTGGGCATAGTCCGGCTTGACGCGGATTGCGGCGTTATAGACAGCGACGGCCTCATCGAGGCGCCCCAGTTCTTTCAGGGCGTTTCCCAGATTGGAGTGATAGGCGGCAACCGTTCCGTTGATCCCGATGGCTTTGCCGATCAGGTCCAAGGCAGCATCGATTCGCCCGACCTGATGAGCGATTATGCCGAGCAGATGCAGGGAGTCGGCGTGACGGGAATCCGCAGCCAGTATCTGCCGGTAGAGACGTTCGGCCTCTGGCAATCGTCCCGCCTGGTGGTGCTGCAGCGCCTCCGCAAACATCTTTTTGACATCAGGCAATGCAGCCTGAGGAGGGACCTTTCCTGCCTTCGCTTGGGCCCGGCGCTGCCTGCGGCTCATTGGCTCCATTCAACGCACCTTCCAGAGAACGTAAGGGAAGGTATTCCAACCGTGCCATGCCGACAACGGGGTATTGGCCGGTGCCCCGCACTGCATCTGGGAGGCAGTCGGACTGTCACAATGAGTGGGGCTGCTTTCGCGGCGGACGAATGACGCCAGCGACAGACGCCAGCGACTCCAGTTGTCTAATAGGCGTGGTTAGAATACGGTTCCTTCCATTTTCTTGGGAAGATGTAACCGATGAACCGCAGGCGGCGCCGGGCACAAGTGAAGGCCAGTTCGGTTGCGCCCGAGGGAGCATCTCCCAACATCCCTGGGTTATTCGCAGAGGCCTTCCGGCACCATCAGGCCGGACAGTTACCCGAGGCCGAGCAACTCTACCGGCAGATACTGGCTGCCGATTCCCGTCACGCCGACGCCATGCATCTGCTCGGCGTAATCGCCTACCAAGTGGGACGGAACGATGTCGCTGTGGAATTGATCGGCAAGGCCATCGGATTCAACGGATCCATTGCCGCCTATCACTCCAATTTGGGCAACGCCATGAGGGGCTTGGGGCGCCTCGAGGCTGCCGTTGCCGCGTACGGTACTGCCATCCACATCACGCCGGACTATGCAGAAGCACACTACAACCTAGGAAATGCCCTGAGCGACCTGGAGCGCCTCGATGACGCCGTTGCCGCCTACAACGCCGCCATCCGCTTCAAGCCGGATTACCTCGAGGCCCACTCCAACAAAGGAAACGCCCTGAAGAAGCTGGGGCGCCTCGATGATGCCGTCGCCACATACGACAGCGCCCTCCGCATCAAACCGGACTACGCCGAAGTCCATTCCAACAAGGGAAACGTTCTGAAGACACAGGGGCGCCTCGAGGCTGCCGTCGCCGCATACTGCACAGCCCTTCGCTCCAAGCCGGATTTTGCCGAAGCCCACTGCAACCTGGGAATTGCCCTGAAAGCATTGGGGCGTCCCAATGACGCCGTTGCCTCCTGCCGGACCGCCCTCCAGTTCAAGCCGGGTTTCGCCGAAGCTTACTGCATCTTGGGAATTGCCCTGAAGGACTTAGGTCGCCTCGATGACGCCGTCGCCTCCTACCGGACCGCCATTTGCCTCCAGCCGGACTATGCTGCCCGGCGACAATTACGATTGCCGGTCCAGCGACGATTATGATTGCCGGTGAGGTTGCCCGCCAGGGCCTGTCGTCGGGAGGGGCGTAGCCCCGACCAGAGACAGGCCCTGGCGGGC
>CAIOJO010000272.1 GCA_903858635.1 uncultured Telmatospirillum sp.
CGGTGCAGCGCATATGGCGCAAACATGGTCTTCAACCCCATCGCATCCGCCGTTTCAAGCTGTCGAACGACAAGTGGTTTGCCGAGAAACTGCGTGATGTCGTTGGTCTTTACATGGATCCGCCCGCCCATGCCGTGGTGTGGTCGTTCGACGAGAAATCTCAAATCCAGGCGTTGGATCGGACCCAACCCGGCCTGCCGCTGAAGAAGGGGCGTTGTGGGACGATGACCCACGATTATAAGCGCAATGGAACCACCACGAGGGCACCAAGTGTTAGATTCTATCCACTAGCCTGCATTTCTCACCCCGCGACCCCCGTCACGGAAGCCGTAGCCACCGCCGCCAAACGGCTGGAAGCTATCGGCGCAGTCGTGGGGCGTCACCGGCTCGGCGAGATTGGAACGGGGGGCCGTCCGGAAGGCTAGCCTGGCCGCGCCATCTGCGTTGTCGCACAGCGTTCGCGAGAACCTATAATGGGGCCCTCAAGAAGCGGCGGGCGGCAATGTGCCTGCGCTGCTGATGCCTGAACGGCGGCCGGCGTGCGTTGGTGCCCATTCACTTGGATTGGAATTCGGCCGCAGATTGCTGGTGTCTTGGTCCCTGAGAGGGTCTTGGGCAGCGTCTCATGGCTCACGTCCGGGATCGGCACGGAGGGTGGAAAATGGGTACAATCTTGATCATTGTCCTGGTGGTCCTGCTGCTTGGCGGCGGTGGCGGTTACTACGGCTACAACCGCTATGGCACGCGGGGGCTCGGCAGCATTCTCGGTTTGGTGGTCATTGTCCTTTTGGTGCTGTGGCTCGTGGGAGGGCTCGGCGGGATCGTCGTCAGGTGACCGCAGGCTCGGTGTTGTCGCGGATATAGCCAAGATACTCGGCGCCGACATTACGCGCATGAACACCATTAGATCCGACGGCCAATCAGAAGTAGTCCATGGCGGTCATGAGCGTCCGCAATTGACGGGGGCTGACTGGTTTCTTCACGACAAGCACTCCACTTGCCGTCAGGTCAGGCGTCACCTCGGCGCCGGTGATGATGACCGTGGGTACGGACTTGCCAATCTCCCTTGAGATCTCCTGGATCGCCACCAAGCCAGTGTCGCCATCGCGCAGCCGATAGTCCGAGACGATGGCATCGGGGACGTCGCCCCGCCTCACGCAAGCGATCGCCTCCTCGGTCGAGGGGACGGGGGTGACCATGTAGCCCCACGATTCCAACATGGCGGCTATAGCGCAAAGCACGTCGGGGTCGTCATCGATGGCCATGACATTGAGCACGGCAATCCCTTCCAATGCAGGGGCTAGGTTCGTTCAAAGACAGTAGAATAGAGGTAATAACTAAGCTGAGCGACTATCGTGCAGCCAAGCACGTGCCGAATAACTCCTGCCTTACAATAAAGATGTGCCCAGATCCGTCTCAGAGGCACGAACGTATTCCATTAAGTAGCATATAGCCGATTGTCACCGGAAGGGCATGCGCAAAGGGGGGCGATCTACTTGTATTGGCACCGAACCTTGCGGCGAACGGGCGGCACTCAATTCGGATCATCTGCTGGGACAGAAGCAAGCCGCGACCCGGCGGGGGCCGATGGTTTTCCCGCCCGACAGGGGCTCCTTCGGAACGGCAGATTAGGATCAGGATCACCCCATCGCCACTCGACTGCCACGCTCTTGCCGGTTCTTTCGGTCCACCACATAAGTGGCTAACGCAAATGCGATCCAGGCCAAATGAAATACCATTCCGCCGGCGATCAAGAGTTCGCCAGGCACTGGCCCTATGGCTGCACGTTCAAACATCTCTTGGGGCCCAGCCATCGGGGTCGGATGGATGGCCAATTTGCCGAAATACGCCATTGCTTGAATGCTGAGGATCCAAGCGTAGTTGCGGCGCAAACGGCGGCCACAGGCCGTTGCCATACTGATATGATGGTGTGGCTCCAAATAATCGCTGGCCAGCAACTCGCGAGCCGCGGGATCCAGCATAACGCCCTGGCCGCGCAGCATTGGTGCGAAAAGGGTCTTCTCAAGATGGCGGGCGCGGGCACGCATTACATTGAAATAGCGGTACCGGCGACCCTCTAAAGAAAGAAAAAAAATGACCAGCAAACCAACGAGAAGCAAAGGAACCGGAGAAGAAGTGGTGCCGGAAAACGCAATCGATAAGGCAATGCCAGTCGTCACCACTGCCCAGTTGGTCGTGTTGTCCAAGCGGGTTCGCCAGATGGTGCTGCGATACACCTCGCCCCGATAGAGGTGGGCCAGGGCACCTATTTCGGCGGCGGTGAATGGTGTTTCCTCAGGCATTTCCGCTCCTTCTGGGAGATTTTTCCCCTCCCAACTTTTCCCGGACAGATGTGGTCTGCTACCTATTTAGCGCCAAAGTAGCGGGATTCCGGACTAATCGGAATACGGCAACAGCGGCCGCCGGGACGTCGTGGTCTGGCCGCCGGATCGCCTCCATGCCGCTCACAGCAGTACCCGCCAATGCGTGCCGGCCGGGTGTTGTGCGGTTACTTGAACGGTACCTCTAAGGAAAATGGGGAATTAGTGGTATCGTTTACCTGGGAGTTAAACGACCAGGAGGTGAACATGTCTGGCGTATCCATAATGATAATACTCGTTGTCGCTTTCACTCTAGGCGTAATTGCTTATTTAACAGTAATTGGTGTCGCCTTCACGGGCGCAATCAAGGAATGGTCGAGGCGTCGTGCTCCATTGAGCAAAATCTTCACGAAGGGCGAAGCGATACACTCAGTTGCACCCGATACACCGGTTAGCACGTGTGTGCGCTTGATGACGGACGCCAAAATAGGTGCCCTGATCGTAATGGATGGCGAACGCCTGACAGGCATTTTCACAGAGCGGGATGCACTGAACAAAGTGTTGTCTGGCGGCCTTGACCCAGGCAGCACGAGAGTGTCCGAGGTGATGACAAAGGAGCCATACTGCATCCCCCCGACGACGACGGTTAGCGACGCGCTGAAATTGATCACCAAGCAACGATTCCGGCACCTACCAATCACGGAAAACGGCAAGGTGCTCGCCGTCGTATCGAGTGGCGATCTAACCCACTGGCTGGTGCAGGACCGGACGGGCGAGGTTAAAGAGCTTATGCGATAGGGCGCCACGCTGCACGGGCCGATCCGGTCCGCCGGTGAACGGCGGAAGTGGGGCCCCTGCAGCGATACAATCGGCGAATCTGATCGACGGCTAGCTGGCCGATCTCGGACGCGACCTCAAGCCGACAGCTTTGGGTGCCGCTGTCGCATTCGGCCGCGGAGTTGCTGGAATGAATGTTACGGGGTGGATCGAGAGCGGCAGAGGCGAAGCCGCCTATTTTACGTCGCTCATTTGGGTGATGACCGGAATTGAGAGGCATGCCGGTTTCTTGCCCTTTCCGGGTACGCTGAATGTGCGGATAGCGCCCGGTGAGGTCGAGACTTTGAGACAACTGTTCGCGGTGAAGGATTTCCAACTGATCCCTGACGACCCGCGGTTATGCTCAGCGTCCTTCAAGCATGTGTGGGTCCATGGAAATCGCTGCGTGGCCGTATTCCCGCAAAAAGAGGTCCGGGCGCATGGCGAAGACGTGATCGAAATCATTGCCGCCTGTCACCTGAAACGGGTTCTTGGTCTCAGCGACGGCGATCCCATAACTGTGAGCGACACAGCCTGACACCGCGGGCCGAGACCAACCTTCGGTCGCCCCCCACGGCTCCTGCCTCTCACCCAGCATCGGCGTCGATCGTCCGGCGCAGCAGGATGCCGGCGACGATGGTCAGGAAGGGGATAACGAACATCAGCACCACCAGGACATGCACGATCAGGTGCTTCCAGCGCGACGGAGGGGCGGGCTCGGCCTGGGCCTGAGAGGTTGCGGTGTCGGGCTTGCGCAGGCGGTGCAGAGCGATGCCGATGACCGTGGTGACCATCAGGCCGCAGATGGTCACCAGGACGATCGGCGTGCCCGCATGCATCGCCTCGAGGGGGCCGAGGCCGCCGAGCAGGAACCAGATCGGCGAGGTCAGGCCGAGACCGAAGGCGAAGATGGCGAACAGCAACGCCAGCAGGGTGCCGATGGACGAATTCAGGAACTGCAAACCGGGGACCTCATTGGCGGAAGAAGATTGCGGCGGGCGTCATGGTTGGTCGGGACGCGATCCCGCATAGGCCCGGGCGATGGTGGCCGCCGCCTGGGCGAGGGGCAAGGCGAAGGTCTTTTCCATCTGCTGCAGGGTCATCGCCTTCGCCGCGGTAATGACGCTCACCGAAGCGATCGCCCGGCCGTGAATCAGCACCGGCGCCGCCAAGACGCGGGTGGCCTTGCCCGGTTCACAGTCCCGTAGTGCAAAGCCTTTGCGGCGCACGTTCTCGAGGGCGGAGCCGGTGGCCTCGTTCACCGGTTCGGCGCCGGCTTCCAGGCGGTGCAGCACCTCGTCACGTTCCTCGTCCGGGCAGAACGCCAGATAGGCCCGGCCCAGCGCCGAGCTGAGGATGGGGAGCCGGTAGCCTCGCATGCGATTGAGGAATTGGCTTCCGGCCCCCGGCCCGGGGTCCACCACGATCATCGTTTCGGCATCGCAGATGGCCAGGTCGGAGGGCCATCCCGAAGTCTGCTGGCGCAGCCAGCGCAGGGCCGGCCGCGCGGCGCGCACCAGTTGGACCGGGTCGGCCGACCGGTAGCCATGCGATAGACGCAGGACCTTGGCCGTCACCTCGTAGCCGCCGCCCGGCCGCCGCACCACATAGCCGAGGGTGACCAGCGTATCCAGAAGGCGGACGATGGTTGGCTTGGGCAAGCCGGTCAGTCGATGCAGATGCCGGATATCGGTGACATCCGGCCGATTGAGCGCGTCCAGGACAGTGAGACCGCGTTCGAGGACGCTGATCACTTTTTGGTCCATCTTTCGGCGGTTCCTCCCTGGTTGTCCGAGGGGGCGGCGCTTGCGGCGGCGGACGCGAATGCTGTCGCCTCATGGCGAGGCGACAGCACCCAGTCTAACCGGTTGCGGACTGGATCGTCTTGCCTGTTATGCGGCCAAGTCGCAACACAGGCCGCCCAATCGTGACGTGGCTCACGACTTGGCGTCGGCCAGCTTTTCCGGCGCCCGTTCCGGGTCCAATCCGGCCGACATGCTGCGGAGCGCCAGTATCAGGATGGCCAGAGCGGCGCAAGCCTGTGGAACTGCCCCGGCCAGGAAGATGTACTCGGTGGTCCAATGCATCGACATCAGGATGCCGCCGACCATCGGGCCGACGATCGAGCCGATGCGGCCGATGCCGAGACACCAGCCGACTCCGGTCGAGCGGATGAAGCTCGGATAGTATTTGGCCGAAGTGGCATTGAGCCCGCCCTGCGTACCGACCACCGAAAATCCGGTGGCGAACACCAGGGCGCCCAGCAGGTAGGGGGAAGGCGAGCCGGCGCCCAGCCAGATGATCAGCACGGCGTTCAATACGAAGGTCACGCAGAGGACCCGCTGCGGGCCGAAGCGGTCGACCAGCCAGCCGACCAGCAAGGTGCCGAAGGTGCCGCCAACCTGGAACTGGGCGGCAATACGCACTGCCGACTCCACCGACAGACCGGTATTGTTGATGATGGTGGGCAGCCAGTTGGACAGCAGATAAAGGTCCAGCAGGTTCATGAAGAACATCACCCACAGCAGCACCGTGGTGAGGGCGCGGCCGGCGCGGAACAGATCGGTGACCGGGAATTTCACTACCTTTTCATTGCGGGTCAGGAAGCGGACATCGGGGGGAAAGGCGAGTTTGCGGTCGAACTGGCGCAAAATCGCCCTAATCCGGTCGTCCCGGTGGCCCTTCAGGGCCAGGAATTGCAGGGATTCGGGCAGGAAGAAGATGAACAACGGGACCAGGGCCAGGGGCAGCAGGCCGCCCGCCCAGAATACCGACTGCCAGCCGAACTCCGGGATCAATTGGGCGGCGATGCCGCCGCCGGCGGCGGCGCCGAGGGAGAAGCCGCTGAACATGATGACGATCAGGGTGGCGCGACGCCGGGTCGGACTGTAGTCGGAGGTCAGCGCGATGCCGTTCGGCATGGCGCCGCCCAGGCCCAGGCCGGTCAGGAAACGCATCACCAGCAGCGAACTCACCGAGGTGGCGAGGACCGCCGTCAGGATCGAGCAGACGCCGAAGAAGATCGAGCAATAGATGATGGTGCGCTTGCGGCCGATGCGGTCGGCGATGGGGGCCACCGCCAGCGCGCCGATCATCAGGCCGATCAGGCTGGCGCTGAACACCGGTCCCAGCGTGCCCGGCGGCAGCGCCCAGGCCTTGGAGATCGACGGCGCCACATAGCCGATGGCCTGGGCGTCGAACCCGTCGGCAAAGACCGACAGGGCGCAGAACAGCAGGACGCGGATCTGCAGCCAACCGACCTTGCTGTGGTCGACCAATTCGGTGACATCAACCACCGTCGCAGGATTAGACATTTCTCCTCCCTATTGTGAACGCCGGCGCGGTCGCCGACGCATCCGGGCGGGGATGCAAAAAATCCTAATTGCAGGGAGGTAGCTGTGGCGTCGGCGACCCGATCGCGGCGACGGCCCCGGTGTTCACTCCCTGTTGCATTCCCGGTCCGGCCTTCGTTGTTCGCCGTTACCGGCCGAATGGTCCATTGGTCGGACCTTCTCGGCAAGAGACCAAACGGCCAGGTCTCGCTTGACACGAGAACTGGCCGCAGTCGGAGCCTGTGGCTGCCGGCCCTATTATGGACGGCAGCCGGGGTGGTTTCCCAGATTAATCTTCTTCCCCCGGTTGTTTGCCCGGTTCGAAGCCGCCGACCTCGTGATAGACCACCTTGTTTTCGACCTCGAAGGCCCGCACCGTCGGGATCTGCCCCGGCAGGCCGAGGTCGCTCCAGCGGGCGGCCACCTTGTTGTAGACCTCTTCGCGCAAGGTCGTCCGCTTCGAGAACACCGGCAGATAGCGGTGTTCCTTGCAGGCGTTGATCAACGCCTTGGAGCCGTAGGGCCGCTCTTCCGGGGGGTTCTGGGTGGGGTCGAGCCAGGTGCTCCAGGTATTGCGCAGGATGTCGATGTCCTCGACCGGATTGCACCGGCTGGCCATCGCCCAGATCACCTGGTCCATGTCGGTGGGGTCGATGTCCTCGTCCACCGCGACGATCCACTTGGTGTAATAGGCGCCGCCCGGCCCCTGTGCGGCCAGGGCCAGGGCCTGCGCGGCATGGCCGGCATAGCGCTGTTCCAGGCTGATGACGGTCATACCGAAGCCGCCCGCCGCCGCCGGATGGGAGTAGACGCCGGCGATGCCGGGGATGCCCAGCTTGTCCAGATCGTCCCAGATCTTGGCCGAGCGGATCACTGAGAAGAAGCCGCTCTGCTCGCAGGACGGATAATCGGCCATCAGGGCGTTGGTCAGCACCGGGTTGTTGCGGAAATGGACCGCGGTGATCTCGACCAGCGGGCAGCCGGCTTCCGGCCGTCCGTAGTAGCCGGGGAACTCACCGAAGGGCCCTTCGGCCTTGACCGAATTGGGGCGGATGACACCCTCGATCACCAGTTCCGCATTGGCTGGCAGCAACAGGCTGGTGGTCTTGCCTTTGACCACCGGAATCGGCTGCCCCTTGATGCCGCCGGCGAAGTCGTATTCCGAGACGTTCTTGGGGAAGGTCTGCGAGCCGACCATCATGAACAGGGGGTCGATGCCCCAGGCGGCGGCCACCTCGACCGGTTTGCCCTGTTGCCAGGAGCGAGTGATGTGCAGACGGGCGTCCTTGCCTGGCGACAGATACAGCCCGCAGGTATTCTTGCCCTGGATCATCATGCGATAGGTGCCGATGTTCAGGTAGCCGCTGTCGGGATCGCGGGTGATTACGGCGTCGGCGGTGCCGGCATAGCGCCCACCGTCCAACGGCCAATGCCGCGGGATCGGCAACTGATCGAGATCGATCTGGTCGCCGGTCAGGGTGTTCTGGTAGATCGGCGCCTGCGCGGCCGGGATCTCGTTGGGCGGCAACTGGCGCTTCAGCTTGTCCTTGCAGCGGCGGATCAGTTCGACCGTCGGGGTGTCGACCGGCTCTTCCAGGGACAGGGCGATCCGGCGGATGCTCGGGCCGAGGATGTTCCACAGGCTCCTGGCGCCGATCGGGCTCTTCTCGAAGCCCGCCGGCCGTTCGAATAGGACCGCCGGGGAATGCTGCTGTTTGGCCACCAGATAGCCGATCGCACTCATTTCCTCGTCACGGTCGACCGGCTTGTCGACCCGCACCAACTCGCCCATGGCCTCGACCCGCGTCAACCATTCCCGCAAGTCCTGGATCGGGGCGACCTTGGCATCCACCACTTTGTTCATAGCAACCGTTCTCCGCCAATAATCGATCTACGAAGGTCCCTATCGTGGATAAGGCGCGACAGGACCAATCTGCTGAGGGCAATCAGGCGCGCCGGAGCGAGCGTCCGCAATCACTCTCGCGGTTTTATTCCGTGGGGTGGAACGGAGAGGCGAACCCGTCTGCCTAGCCCGCATTTCTCACCCGCACGTCGTCGGCATCGCGTTGCGGGGAGGCGATCCGACAAGTCGCGCCCTGCCGGCAAGGCTGGCTGCCTTGCCAAAGGGCGCGACGCCGGCGGTCGTCCGCCGCAACGCGACCCGTAAGGGCGGGACAAATTGGGCAACAGGGTGCGTTATCCTGCTTGACCGATGCGCCAGCATCGGCCGGCGCAGGCTGCCTGCCCTGTTGCCCAATTTGTCTCCGTGCCGGCGGCGTGGGGGTGAGAAATGCGGGCTAGTCGGCGCTGATCTTGGCCGGCTGCAGCGGTGGGATGCCCCAGAAGCGGGCGATATGATGCCAGGCTTCCTCGGCCGTCTCGACAAACTGGAAAATGTGTTTGTCGGCTGGGTCGATCATTCCTTCGCTGGCCATCGTCTCGAAATTGATCACCCGCTCCCAGTACTCCTTGCCGAACAGCAGGAAAGGAATCGGGTCGATCTTGCCGGTCTGCACCAGGGTAGCCGCCTCGAACATCTCGTCGAGGGTGCCGTAGCCGCCGGGGAAAATGACCAGGGCCTTGGCCCGGTTGAGGAAATGCATCTTACGCAGGGCAAAATAGTGGAACTGGAAGGACAGCTCCGGGGTCACGTAGGAATTGGGCGCCTGTTCATGCGGCAGCACGATGTTGAGGCCGATCGACTTGGCGTTCATGTCGTCGGCGCCGCGATTGGCCGCCTCCATGATTCCCGGGCCGCCGCCGGTCAGCACCACGAAGTCGCATTCGGCCGGCGCGGCGCAGGCCGACGAGACGATCTGCGCCAGTCGCCGCGCTTCTTCGTAATAGCGGGTATTGGCCAGCATCCGCCGGGCCACCCCGACGCGGTTGGCCAGGTCATGATTGCCGGGATCGGCGCGGGCGGCCGACTCGGCTGCGGTAAGATTGGCCTCGGCGGTCTCGCGATCATGGATGCGGGCGCTGCCGAACACGACGATGGTCGAGCGGATCCCCTGTTCCTTGAGCAGCAGTTCCGGCTTCAGCAGCTCGAGTTGCAGCCGCACCGGGCGCAGATCCTCGCGCAGCAGGAAGTCGACGTCCTTGAAGGCCAGGCGATAGGCGGCGGACCGGGTTTGCGGGTGCTCCTCGTTCCTATCGGCGAGTTCGGCGTCTTCGCGGGCGCTGGGGAAAGGGCCGTCGCCTATGGGAGTCATCGCCAAATCCGTTCGCGCTCATCCAACCGATACTTGGGCACGATGCGCCAAGGTTCCAATGATTGGCCTATTTCCTCAATATTCCGTTAGCGTCCGCAGCACTGCTTGTACTTCTTGCCGCTGCCGCAGGAACAGGGATCGTTGCGGCCGAGCTTAGGACCGCTGCGCACCACCGGCTTGTGGTGCACCTTGCCCTCGACATAGACCCATCCGCCGTCGTGCCGGCGGAAACGGCTGGTCTCGTGATGCGTCTGGTCGAGCTGCCCTTGGCGGAAACGAGCCTTGAACTCGACCATGCCCTCGTCGTCGTTGGCCCCGCCGGCCTCGCAGCCGACGATGGTCAGTTCCTGCCACTCGACCGATTTGGCCCATTGCTCGGCCGATTTGCGGTCATGGTCGCTACGCGATTCGGGTGCCAGGCTGTTTTCCAGGTAATCGATGTCGCAGCGAACGTAAGCGGTGTAGCGCGACCGCATCAGCGCCTCGGCGGTCGGCGCCGGGGCGCCGCCCAGCAAGGGGCCACAGCAGGCCTCGAGACTCCGGCCGCTGCCGCAGGGGCATTGAGACATATTGGTCCTCGAAGGAAGGTTGGGACCTGCCTGTTACCGCAAACGGTGGCTGTGGTCTACCGATATCCTACGCTTTAGAAATTCCCCCTCGCCGGGCGGGGCCATCCGGCCCCTTGGCTGCCGCCTCGATGGCGGCTGGCAAGGAACAGCGCCCGGCGAGGGCTATGATAGAACCTAGCCGGTTCCGCATTTCAGGGTCACACGGGTCACTTCGCTTTGCGTCCAATAACGCAAGGGGACGCTGGAAGCGCCGGCGCCGCAGCTCGTATAGCCGTGCATGGCACCGATCCGCCAGCCGCCGCCCCGGGCATAGGCGCGGTGGCTGTCGAGATGGGTCATCAGCGGCCGTCCGCCCGGCAGGCAGATCTGTCCACCATGGGTGTGTCCACACAGGTAGAGGCCATAGCCCAGCCGGGCGGCGCGGCTCGCCATGTCCGGCGAATGCACCAGGGCCAGGGCGAACACCCGCGGATCCGCTGGCGCATGAAACGCCAATGCCTCGTCGGCCAGGGGCGTATGGAAGGTGTGCACGTCGTCGAGGCCGACCAGGCGCAGTTCCGCCTCGCCCCGGCGCAATGTGGCCGTTTCGTTGATCAGCAGCCGGATGCCCAGGCCCTCGATCGGTTCGACCATGTCCAGGCAATCATGGTTGCCCAACGTCGCCCACACGCCCAGCGGGGTATCCAGGCAGGGCAGCAGCCGTTCCAGGGCGTCGATCGCCTGGCGGTGCGGTCCGCTGCAGGCCGCCCGGTAATCGCCGGTCAGCACGCAAATATCGGCCGGACTGCCGGCCACCGCTTCATTGATCGCGTCGGCCAAGCCATCGCACAGGTCGAAATGTGGATCGGTCACGTGCAGGATGCGAAAGCCGTCGAATGGCCGGGGCAGGCCAGGACAGGTCAGTTCGAGCTCGACGCGGCGCACCTCGATGGTGTTGCGGTAGCCATGCCGGTAGAGGCCGGCGGCCCGCATGGCCAGGGCGAAGGCGCGAATTGCTCCCTCGGTGATCCGGCCGCCGTCCTGTGGCCGCGGCCCCGCCGGCGTGCTGCGCCAGCGCTGGCCCTCCAGGATGCGTCGCCAGGCGGCCCAGGCCTCGCGCCGCAACCTCGCGTGGTCGGCACTCTCGGAGGGGTGGGGCAGGACAATGCCGGCCAGAGATGACATCGGATAGCATCCGTTGCAGGTCGCGGTCGGCCTGCAACATGGCGCCGCTGAACGGCAAAAATAAGGCGCCGGAGGGAGCGCCGGGGCGGCGCGAATGCGTGCCGGCCTACCTCGGGCGGGGGCTTGCCGGCCCGCTTTCAGCTTGTCGTCCGTGGCCGCCGCCGCGCTGCGGTCGCCACCGTGGCGGCGGTGATCAGCAGGAAACCGAGGATCACCACGGCGCCCAGCATGCCGCCCCAGCGGCGGGCCGCGTCGATTCCGCCCAGGTCGCCGGCCACCCGCAGCAGCAGCGACGCATGCAGCAGCACCAGCGGGGCATAGAGGCCGGGATGGAACGGCATGGGCAGGCGGAGCACCGCCGGCAGGATGACCGGCACATGACCGAACACCATGGCGAACACGAAGCCGACGAACAGACTGTGCAGGATGGCGTCGTAGAATGGGCCGCCTTCCGGCAGGCCGCAGGCGACGGTGATGGCGCCGGCGGCGGCCAGCCAGAAATAGCCCGACAGCAGGCAGATCGCCATGTAGCGGGTCAGGCCCGACTGGCGAACGGTACGCCGCACGACGTCGTGGCGCAGCAGCCAGATCGCCAAGGCCAAGAGGCCGATCCCGAACAACATGTCACCGGGCGGCAGCTCCAGCGCGGTGAGCAGCGAGCCGGCGAGCAGCAAGCCGAAGGCCAGGACGGCGCCAGGCGCTTTCCAGCGGCTGGGGGGCAGGAAACGGGACAACTCGAGCCGTTCTCCGGCGATGGTGAGCAATAAGAAGCAGCCCCAGGCGGCGACTCCCGCTCCCACCCGGTCGGCGATCAGCCAGGCGGCCAGCCCGGCCGGCCAGGCGGCGGCGCCAAGGGCCAGGGTCAGTGTGTAAAGCGCCCGGTGGCGATAGGCGACGATGCCGGCAACGGCGAGGAAGATCAGGGCTCCGCCCAGCATGGTCGCTCCCCCCAGGACGACCGGCAGGCCAACCAGCAGGGCGATCGCCCCCAGGCCGCTCAACAGCGGCGCCGCGAACGCCCAGGGCTTGGCAAAGGCGACGGCCCGTTCCAGGCCGATCACCGTGCCGAAAAAGCCGCATACCATCAGCGGGCCGTGCAGGTCCACCAAACGCGCCGCCAGCGCCGGCGCCGGCATCTCCCAGCCGAGACGGGCCAGTCCGGCGAACAGTCCGGCCAGCAGGGCGACCGCGCCGGCGCCCAGGATCGGCAGGCGCCGGGCCGCCGCGGTCATGGCGCCCAACCGAGCTGGCGCCGGGCGGCGTCGCTCATCCGTTCGGGCCCCCAAGGCGGATAGTCGACCACCGCCACCGAGACCTGGGTGGCCGCCCCGAAGGTCTGCTGCAACAGCTGCGTGCTCTGGTCGGCCAGGTAGTCGGCTTGCGGGCAGGCGGGCGACGTCATGATCAGGTCGACGGTGATCCGCCCGGCCTCCGCATCGACCCGTTCGATCAGCCCGAGATCGACGATGTTCACCCCGAGGTCGGGATCAAGGATCTCTTTCAGCACTTCGGTGACGCGCTCACGCATGGTCTTGTCCTCCATGCCGGGCAGCCTAGCAAGGACCTTTGCCGGGCTCCTTGCTTTTCGGCAAGTGCCGCGAATGCGGGAGGTCAATGAAAAAGGCGGCAGCCCTGAGGGCTGCCGCCTTTCGCCGCCGGCCGAGCGCTCAGGCGCGCGCCGGCGCCCGATCCTCCATGGCGATCACGTCATCGGCAAAACTCGGCACGTCTTCCTCGGGATAGGCGCCGATCTGGTGAATCGCCAGATCCGCTCCGCGGAATTCCTGCTCGGGGGACAGTCGCAGTCCGAACGCCACCTTGAGGAACCCATAGACGAGGAAGCCGGTGGCGGTGGCCAGCGCCACGCCGATGCCGGTGCCGGCCAGCTGCGCCGGCAACGATACGCCGCCCATGCCGCCCAAAGCCTCCTGCCCGAACACGCCGCAGGCGATGCCGCCCATGGCGCCGCAGAACCCGTGCAGCGGCCAGACGCCGAGCACGTCGTCGATCTTCCACTTGTTCTGGCACAGGGTGAACACCCAGACGAACAATGCCCCGGCGATGCCGCCGGTGATCAATGCGCCGATCGGATGCATGACGTCCGATCCGGCACAGACCGCCACCAGTCCGGCCAGGGCGCCGTTATGGACGAAGCCGGGGTCGTTGCGGCTGACCAGCAGCGCCGACAGGATCCCCCCCACCATGGCCATCAGGGAGTTCAGGGCGACCAGGCCGGACAGGCCTTCCATCTTCTGGGCGCTCATCACGTTGAAGCCGAACCAGCCGACCGACAGGATCCACGCCCCCAGCGCCAGGAACGGGATGTTCGAGGGCGGAATGCCGACCACGCTGCCGTTCTTGCGATAGCGGCCGCGCCGCGCCCCCAGCATCACCACGGCGCCCAGCGCCACCCAGCCGCCGAAGGCGTGCACCACCACCGAACCTGCGAAGTCATGGAAGTTGGCGCCGAAAGTCGCCGCCATCCAGTCTTGGAAACCCAGCCGGGTTCCCCACACCATCCCCTCGAAAGACGGATAGAACACGGCGGTTATCAGCGCGGTGGCGCACAGCTGCGGCCAGAACTTGGCGCGCTCGGCGATGCCGCCCGAGACGATGGCGGGTACCGCCGCGGCGAAGGTGGCCAGGAAGAAGAACTTGACCAGGTCGTAGCCCTTGAGGGCATAGCCACCGCCCTCGGCGCCGGTCAGGGCCTTGGCCGAGACGAGGAAATGCATCCCATAGGCCAAGCTATAGCCGATGAAAAAATAGGCACAGGTCGAGACGGCGAAATCCGTCATGATCTTGACCAGCGCGTTGACCTGATTCTTGCGGCGCACGGTGCCGACTTCCAGAAAGGCAAAGCCGGCATGCATGGCCAACACCATGACCGCACCCAGCAGGATGAATAGGACGTCGATCCCCGCAACCATTGATTCCATCTTGTCCTCGTGACGCAGAACTCAGCACAACAAAACGGGCACACCGCTATCAAACGGCATGCCAGTTTCAGCCCTTAGTCTAGAGCTTCACGATTTCAAGGACTTGTCTGTCGTCGGCGGACCAAGACCAAAACGGCCATCGCCAAAGAAATAGGCAAAACCACATAATCCTGCCCAAGGATTATGCAAACTGGTCCATGCCACCATCCAGTCTTCAAGAATGCACAATTTAAATGCGACTGTCAAGACTGCACATGATTTGTGCGTTCCGCCCCGCCTTCTCCCGTCGACGGCTGTTTTCTCTTGCCAATTGGTCGCACACCCCATGCGTCGGGCGGGCGCGCAGGCGCCCGGATCCGAACGCCGGCCAGGCTGGTGGCGGCGATCCAGGGCCCAGGGGTGCGGCCGTCATCGGCCCATTGTTGCATCCCTGCAATGCCGGGATGCCTCGAACACCAACTGTACAGAGGAGGTTCGACTGCCTAATGTTGCACTGCATCCTTCTTGTCACCGCGCATCGAGGCTTCTTGTGGTCAAACATTCCCTGTCGAAAGACCGTATTCGGATCCTCCTGCTGGAAGGCATCCATGACAACGCCGTCCGCGAGTTCCGGGAATGCGGCTATACCAACATCGAATCCCTGCCGCATGCCCTCGATGAGGGGGAACTCGTCGAGAAGATCCAGGGCGTGCACATTCTCGGCATCCGCTCGCGGACCCGAGTGACCGACAAGGTTCTGGCGGCGGCCAATCGGCTGCTCTGCGTCGGCTGCTTCTGCATCGGCACCAACCAGGTCGCGGTCGAGCCGGGGCGCCGCGCCGGGGTGCCGGTGTTCAATGCGCCCTATTCGAATACCCGCTCGGTGGCCGAACTGGTGATCGGCGAGATCGTCATGCTGCTGCGCGGCATCCCCGAGAGGTCGCGCCAAGCGCATGCCGGCAAATGGTTGAAGACGGCAAAGAACGCTTTCGAGATGCGAGGCAAGACGCTGGGTATCGTCGGCTACGGCCATATCGGCTCGCAACTCTCGGTGATGGCCGAGGCCATGGGCATGCATGTGCGCTTCTACGATATCGAGAAGAAGCTGGCGATCGGCAATGCCCAGCCGGCGGCCAATCTGCTGGGCCTGCTCAATCTCTCCGACATCGTCAGCTTGCATGTGCCGGCCACCCGCGAGACCAAGAACATGATCGGCGAGCGGGAACTGCGCGCCATGAAAAAGGGGGCCTGCCTGATCAATGCTTCGCGCGGCAATGTGGTCGACATCGAGGCGCTGACCAAGGCCCTCGACGACAAGCATCTGCTGGGGGCCGCCATCGACGTCTTCCCGGTCGAGCCCGGCGGCAACGAGGACGAGTTCACCAGCCCGCTACGTGGTTTCCCCAATGTCATCCTGACCCCGCATATCGGCGGTTCGACCCAGGAAGCGCAGGCGAATATCGGGCTCGAAGTGGCCGAGAAGCTGGTCAAGTACTCGGACAACGGTTCGACCGTCGGCGCCGTGAATTTCGTCGAAGTGTCGCTGCCGGTGAAAGCGGGCGGCACCCGCTTCCTGCACATTCATGCCAATGTCCCCGGCATGCTGCGCCGGGTCAACGAGGTGTTCTCGTCGCGCAACCTCAATATTTCCGCCCAGTACCTGCAGACCGATCCCGAGGTTGGCTATGTCGTCGTCGATGTCGACGGCGATGTGGACGAGAACGAACTGCTGGCCGAACTGCAGTCGCTCGACGGCACGATCCGCGCCCGCTTCCTCTATTGAGGCCTGGGAAGCGGTGCGGCAGGGTGATGCTCACACCGATCGCCTTGCCACCGGGTGTTTGGCGCGCAAACCCTTGCTCCGCCAATTCTGTCATTGAGGCAACGGCTTAACGGTTGTTGCGTGGATTTGGCACCAATGGCATATTGCCAGGAGTTACTATTGATACATTTCGCCTGTACCAGCCCCGCGTTTCCTTCGGTTCAGCCAAGAAAGGCCCTGAATGGCTAGGGATTACCACATCTTGATCCTGGAGGACGAGCCCGCCACCCGCGCCATGCTGGTGTCGCTGCTCGAGGCGGAAGGTTACCGGGTGACTGCGGCCGAATATGCGGCGCAGGCCCATGAGCTGGTAGCCCACTACAGCTTCGACCTGATCCTTCTCGACCTCAACCTGCCGGACGAGGACGGCCTCTACATCGCCCGCGAGGTGCGGGCCAAGTCCGATGTCGGTATCATCATGCTGACCTCGCGCAAGGAGGACATCGACCGTGTGGTGGGGCTCGAGATGGGAGCCGACGACTACGTGACCAAGCCCTTCTTTCCGCGTGAGCTGGTGGCCCGGGTCAAGAACCTGCTGCGCCGCCTTAGCCCGCCGCGCGGCGGGCGCCGCGCCGAAGGGGCGGCCGGGCGCGACCTTCGTCGCTTCGACGGCTGGGAGATGGATCTGGCCAAGCGCAGCCTGGTCGATTCGGCGGGGCGCGAAGTCAATCTGACGCGCGCCGAGTTCGACCTGTTGACCGCATTGGTCAACAGCGCCGGCCGCGTCTTGTCGCGCGACCAGTTGCTGGATGCCATCGGCAGTCAGTTCTGGACGCCGGTCGACCGTACTATCGACGTCCTGGTCAGCCGCCTGCGCCGCAAGATGGAGGCCGATCCCAAGTCGCCGACCATCATCCTGACCAGCCACGGTTACGGCTACAAGTTCGCCCCCACGGTCAGCACCGAATAGGATCCATTTCCACCTCCTTCCACCTCCGACATTGCACCGCACCCTGGGGCCGGTTAGCCTGCACCCGCAGGTAATCGGCCATGCTGGAACGGGGCGGACGTGCTTGACTTCGAGTGGAAGGTGCAGCGGATCCTTGTCGTCGATCGTGACGATCAGTTCCGTTTCTGGGCCCGTGGGCTGTTCCGACATCGCCACGTGCGCGACGAGCTGAGCGTTGCCCATCCGGCCGAGGCCAAGCAGCTTCTGGCAAATCATCATCCGGTCGACATTGCCCTGATCGAGCTGGCGGACGACAATGCCGCCGCGATCGATTTCTTGGGTTGGCTGCGCCATCCCAAGAACATTCAGATGGCCCGGGTGCCGGTTCTGGCCTTGGTCAAGGTGCTCGACAAGGCCCGCCTGGCTCAAGCCTGCGCGCTGGGCATTCACGGCGTCATGCGCAAGCCGATCACCGCCGAGTTGATGTTGAAGACGGTGGCGTCAACGCTGGTCAAACCGCGGCTGGTCGGACAGCGCAGCGACCACGGCGCCGCGCCGGCTCCCACCGCCACGCCGATCGCTCAACCGGCTCCCACCGCTCCGTCGCCGCCCCGCCCCGCCGGGCCTTCCGTCGCCGGGGCCCGGGAATCCCAGCCGCTCGCACCGCCTCCGCCGAGCCCGGTGGCGCCCCGCGACAAGCCGCCCGCCGTGATCGGGGCGTCGGCCCCGCCGGCGACGCCCAAAGCGCCCCTGGAGACGGCGCCGGCTGCCGCGCCGCGCCTCCCTCCGGCGGCCAAACCACCCCACCAGGCCGTGCGCGCCGCCCCTCCGGTGGCATCACCAGGCCCGGCCAAGCCGGCCGGGCGGCCAACCGCGGTCGGCGGCACCGGCGCTATCGAGGCCGCGTCGGCGGCTTCGCGCAAACCGGGCCAGATAGAACTGGCGGCCGGGCCGCCGCCGCCGGCCAAGTCGGGCAAGATCGAAGTGTTGGCGGCACCGATGGCACCGGACCCGGCGGCGCCGGGCGGCCCCGATATCGAGGCCATTCTGGCGGCGCATGCGCGCTGGGTAGCAAGCGGCGGGATCGATGGCGGCCGGGCCCGACTCGAGGCCGCCGACCTGTCCGGCCGCAACCTGGCCGAGGCGGAGCTGACCGGTGCGCTGTTGCGCCGCGCCGACCTGTCGGGCTGCGACCTGAGCGGCGCCCGCATGCATGATGCCGATCTGCGCAACGCCGAGATGATCGGTGCGCGGCTGATCGGGGCCAATCTCGCGGTGGCCCGCCTGCGTCACGCCAAACTGCGGGGTTCGGTGTTCGATGGGGCCAATCTGAAAGGGGCCGACCTCGCCGGAGCCGATCTGACCGGAGCGAAGCTGGCCGACGCCGACCTTACCGGGGCCATTCTGCTCGGCGCCGATCTCTCGGAAGCCGATTTGTCGGCCGTCTCCGGTCTGACCCAAGGGCAGCTGGAAGGCGTCCGTGGCGACCTGCGGACGCGTCTGCCGTTCGGCCTCGTCCTGCCCTAGTCGCAGCGATTAGGCCCTAGCAACAACAAGCAGCCCGAACCCCTCTCCCGCAAGCGGGCGAGGGGCTAATTCGCAGCCGGCTCACGCCCGGCCGAAGACCCGGCGGAAGATCACGTCCACATTCTTGGTGTGATAGCCGAGGTCGAACAGGTCCTCGATCTCGGCTTCCTTGAGGTGCCGGGTCACCTCGGCATCCCCCTTCAGAAGGTCGAGGAAGCGGCCCTGGCCGCCCCACACCTGCATGGCACTCCGCTGCACTGCCTTGTAGGCGTCTTCGCGGCTCATCCCCGCCTGGGTCAGGGCCAGCAAGACCCGCTGGCTGAAGATCAATCCGCCCAATTGGTCGAGGTTGCGTTGGATGGCGTCCGGATAGATCACCAGATTGGCCACCACATTGGTCAGGCGGGCGAGGGCGAAGTCCAGCGTCACCGTCGCATCGGGGCCAATCATCCGTTCGACCGAGGAGTGGCTGATATCGCGCTCATGCCACAGCGCCACATTCTCCAGGGCGGGGATGACCATGCCGCGGACGATGCGGGCGAGCCCGGTCACGTTTTCGGTCAGCACCGGGTTGCGCTTGTGCGGCATGGCCGAGCTGCCCTTCTGGCCGGGCGAGAAATACTCCTCCACCTCGCGCACCTCGGTGCGTTGCAGGTGGCGAATCTCGATGGCAACCCGCTCGAGCGAGCTGGCGACGACGCCCAAGGTGGCGAAGTACATGGCATGGCGGTCGCGCGGGATGATCTGGGTCGACAATGGCTCCGGCGTCAGGCCGAGCTTCTCGGCGACATAGGCCTCGACGAACGGATCGATGTTGGCAAATGTGCCGACGGCGCCGGAGATGGCGCAGGTGGCGATGTCGCGCCGGGCCGCCGTCAGGCGTTCGCGATTGCGCTGAAATTCGGCGTGAAAGCCGGCGAATTTCAATCCCATGGTAACCGGTTCGGCGTGAATGCCGTGGCTGCGGCCCATGGCGACCAGATCCTTGGTCTCGAAGGCGCGCTTCTCGAGGGCGGCCAGCAGCCCGTCGATATCCGCCAGCAGGAGGTCGGCGGCTTGGGTCAGCTGCACCGACAGGCAGGTGTCGAGGACGTCGGACGAGGTCAGGCCCTGATGGACGAATCGGGCGTCCGGTCCGATATGCTCGGCCAGTTCGGTGGTGAAGGCGATGACGTCATGCTTGGTGGTCTTCTCGATCTCGTCGATGCGGGCCACGCGTTCGCTGGTATAGGGCTTGTCGCCCTTGTCCCACACGGTGCGGGCCGCGCTCTCGGGGATCACTCCCAGGCGGGCCAGGGCGTCGCAGGCATGGGCCTCGATCTCGAACCAGATACGGAAACGATTCTCCGGCTCCCAGATGCGGACCATGGCGGGGCGGCTGTAGCGTGGGATCATCCTGATGTCCTCGGGGCTGGTCTTTTAAAGTCGGCGAGCGGCGGTTATGGCAAATGTCGGAACCTTTTTGAAGCTTTTCGGCGAGACAATCCACTGTGACGGTCGTCGCTGCACCGGTCCGGACATGATCCTAACGTCAATGGGTTCTTATGCAATTCGACGAGGCACGCTTGGCTGGACTGGGTGACATAGAGCTGTTCGCGGGCCTGCCGCCCGAGGCCATCGCTGAAATCGAGGCCAAGGTCCGGTGGCACCAGTTCGCTCCGGACGAGCAGGTCTTCGACAAGCAAAGCGACACCCTCGAAGTCTATTTCGTGGTTTCGGGGACGGTGCGCATCCTCAGCTACGTGCAGCCGGACCGCGAAGTCGCCCTGGCCAATGTCACCGCCGGGAATTATTTCGGCGAGCTGGCGGCCATCGACGGCAAGGAACGTTCGGCCCGGGTAGTGGCCATCGAAGCCTCGCTGCTGGCCTCGGTCGAGGGGCCGGCCTTCATGGATTTCATGCGGTCGCATCCCGCGGTAGCGCTTCGCGTGCTGGAGCGTTTCGCCCGCATCATCCGCGCCTTGGACAATCGGGTCATCGACTTGTCGACCTTGACCGAGACGCAACGGGTCCTGGTCGAACTGGTCCGTCTGGCCAAGCCCGATCCCCGGCGAGCCGACTCTTTCTACATCGCCGATCTGCCCAATCACAAAGAGATCGCCGCCTGGGCCGGGTCGAGCCGGGAGACGGTGGCGCAGACCATCGGCGAGCTGGCCCGCATGGGCGTCGTCGAACGGCGCAGCATGAGCCTGATCGTCCATGACTGGCCGAAACTGCAGATTCTGGCGCGGTCGGGCATCGCAATGTCGGATGCGTGACGACGATCACAGAATTTCAACAGTTATCTGTTAGGATCGCCTTGAAGATGCAGGATGCTGTCGAATGTAAGCCCCTGCACGATGAAAGACCGGATGCTGAGCGCATAGAATCATTAAGCGGGAGTTAACAGATGTTGCAGCTTTATGTTGAATATGTCGGCCTCAAAGGGCGCGTAACCCAACATGTTAAGCGTTTCTTCTCGGCCGAGTCCGGCGCAACCGCGATCGAGTACGGCCTCATTGCGGCGCTCATCGCCGTGGTCATCATCGGTGGGGTGACCGCCGTCGGCACCAATCTGAACGCCAAATTCAATACCGTGGCCACCAAACTGCAATGATGGATGCCGCCGGCTCCGTCAACTTTCAGGGGCGACGTCCGCGGCCGAATGCCTCGGCAGGGGACGTCGTCCTGGCCTCCGCGGCGACTTGGCGCGAGGGCGGCGCAACCTGCGGATTGTGAGGCAGCCTTGACCGAGGTCCTCTCGACCATCTGCGCGGCGGTTTACCTGGGGGGGCTGATTGCCGCCGCCGGTTACGACCTGGTCAGCTACACCATTCCCAACCGCATCGTCCTGCTGGTCGCCCTGGCCGGGGCCGTCGGCCTTGTCGCAGGCACGCCCGATCTGTCCAGGCTGGCCCAGACTGCGGGCGTGGCGGTGGTGGTGCTGGCCGTCGGCGCGCTGCTCTTCGCCCTGAAGCTGTGGGGCGCGGGCGATGCCAAGCTGTTGGCCGCCGCCGCCCTGGCCACCGGGACCAAGGGCCTGCCGGCGCTGGTCCTGTGGACGGTCCTGGCGGGCGGCGCCATCGCCGGCGGACTGCTGATACTGCGGCGGACGTCGACCGCGAAGCAAATGCAACGGAATCGAGTCTTCGGCAGTCTGTTCGCCGCGGAAAAGGGCATTCCCTACGGCGTAGCAATCGCCGTCGGTGGGATCGTCGCCTTGATTCAAGGGGGCACCACATTTACTGGGCGGCTTATCGAACCGTAAACGCATTGCGGAGACAATCCAAACGAGGGAAAGTAAAATGACTGGGAAGCGTAGAGTTGACCTTGGCATCCAGAGTGGGAAGCCGGAACGGCTTCTCCGGGGCCACCAGGTCGAACATCGGGGCCAGCGCAGATGCGACCAATCGTCCTGATTCTCGTCGCCGTGGCGCTGGGCATCGCCGGACTGACCGCCGTCCTGATGAATCGGCTGCTGTCGGTTCCGCCGGCGCCGTCCCAGATTTCGCAGCCGATCGCCGCGCCCTCCACCGAGGACATTCTCGTCGCCTCCGGCGCCATCCGGCCCGGTACGCCGGTCGCCGCGGCGGACCTGCACTACGAGGCTTGGCCGAGCGCGGCGCTGGAGTCGCGGTTCATCCGCCGCGGCTCGGGCGACGATCCGAAGACCGGATTCGTCGGTACCGTGGCGCGGCGCCCGCTTGCCGCCGGCGAACCGATGACCGCCGACGCGGTGTTCCGTCAGGACGAGGCCGGCCTGCTGGCCGCCATGTTGTCGCCGGGCATGCGGGCAGTGGCGATTCCGGTAACGGCGACCAGCGGCGTGGCCGGCTTCATCCTGCCGCATGATCATGTGGATGTGCTGCTGAACCAGGACGTCAACGCCGCCGTCGGGCAGGGCGGCAGTAGCCATGCCCTGGCGGGCGGCCTGGCGCGGTTCTCGTCGGAGGCGGTGCTGACCGATTTGCGGGTGCTGGCCGTCGATGACAAGCTGACCAAGCAGGATGGCGCGCCCAACATGACCGGCCGCACGGTGACCCTCGAGGTGACGCCGAAGGATGCCGAGGTTCTGCTGTTGGCCGGCAAGATGGGCGAGCTGACCTTGGCGTTGCGCAGCGTGGCGGCCGGCGAGTACGCCGCGCCGAGCGGCAGCTATACCAGCGACGTCGAGGTCAGTCGGGCCCTGCAGGCGCAGTTCGGTGGCCCGGCCACCACGCCCGCTTCGATGCCATCCGCCCGCATGGTGCGGGTCAACCGTGGCGGTGCCACCTCGTCGCAAAGCTTCGCCAATTGACCAAGATCGCGCGTGCCGTTCGGCCTGTTTTTGTCATCGCCTGCTGCCTCGCTGCGGGCGCTGGTGCGGCGGCGCCCGCGCCGGTCGCCGAAGCGACGCCCGGCGTCCCGGCCCCCATATCGGCCCCCGTGACGGTCGCCGCGCCGGCCCCCCCCGCCATCGTCGAGCCGCCGGCACCGGCGGCCGCTCCGCGCCCCCGCATCCTGCCCATCGATGTCATTCCGATGGCGCCACAGGGCGGACCGGCGGCGGCGCCGACCGCGTCGGGGCGGGTCGTGCCGCTGGCGGTCAAGCCCCCCGCCCAACGCCACTTCGTGCCCCAGTCGACGGCCGACCAGCGTCCCGATGAGGTATTGGGGGTGGCGCTCAACAAGACCCGGCCGGTGGATCTGCCGGGAGCGACCCGTGACGTGGTGATCGGCAACCCGGCCATCGCCGACGTCCTAGTGCGCACGCCGCATCAGGTCTTCCTGAGCGGGCGCGCCATTGGCGACACCAACGTGTTCTTCCTGGATGCCGGCGGCCAGTTGTTGCGCCGGGTCGAAATCCATGTCGGCCCCGATGCCGAGGGCGCCCAGGCCGCCATCGTCCGGCTGCTTCCCGACGACGATATCCAGGTCACCTCGGTTGGCGACGCCCTGTTCCTCAGCGGCAAGGTGCGAACCCCGCAGGCGGTCAACACGGCGCGGACCATCGCCCGGCGCTTCGTCGCGGCGGATGCCAACCTGGTCAACCAGATCACCCTGCTGGGTGCCCAGCAGGTGATGCTCAGGGTGCGGGTCGCCGAGATGCATCGCAGTGTCGTCAAGGAATTGGGCTTCCGCACTTTCTTCGGGCAGAACGGACACTCCGTGCAGGGGATCGTCAATGGCGGCAATGCGCAGTCGGTGAATCCGGGCGGCATCGGGGCGGCCAACCCAAGTTACGGCTTTCCGGTGACCGGCGGCGTCCCGCCCAGCGCGACCAACCCGGCCGGGACGCCGGCCAGCCAGACGCAGCCGCTGTTCGGGGCGCTGCCGGGAACCGCCGGCGTGTTCGGCGGGGCCGGTGAATACAGCACCCTGGTCAGCAACAATCCGGGCAGTTGGGTCTCGGTGCTGCCGTGGAACATGCTGGTCAATTTCGCCGCCCTCGAGCAGGAAGGCCTGGCCAAGACCCTGGCCGAACCGAACCTGATGACCATTTCGGGCGAGGCGGCGCGGCTGCTGGCCGGCGGCGAGGTGCCCATTCCCACCGCCGGCGCCAACGGGGTGGTGACCGTCGAATGGAAGCCGTTCGGCGTCGGGCTGGTGTTCAGCCCGGTGATCGCCAGCAATGGCAACATCACCCTCAAGCTGGAGAGCGAGGTCAGCGCCATCGACAACTCGATCAGCGTCAGCACCGGCTCGATCACCGTGCCCGGCTTCAAGACCAGGCGGGCGACGACGGTGGTCGAACTGCCCAGCGGCGGCAGCCTGATGATCGCCGGTCTGCTGCAGGACGATGCCTCCAATACGCTGAATGCGGTTCCGGGCATTCGCGACATTCCGATCCTGGGTGCCCTGTTCAGCAGTACCGCCTTCCAGCGCGACGAGACCGAACTGGTGGTGACCGTCACCGCCTATCTGGTCGATCCGGTCGACCATTCGGCGCTCGACCTGCCGACCGATGGCTTCATTCCGTCGGGCGACCTGAAGCGTTACTTCCTGCTGCGGCTGCAAGAGAACTATGTGGGCCGGCCGATCGATCTCCCGACGACGGCCTTGAAAGGCCCCGTCGGCTACATTCTCGATTGAGGGGACAAGGGCATGAGAAGACATTTGGCCCTCATCGTCCTGGCCCTCGCCTTGGCAGGCTGTCATTCGACGCCGCCGACGCCCGAGAAGATGGCCGAGTACGATTATCGGCTGAAGCATCCGGTGGTCGTCGAGCCGCGCTTGGCCGCCCTGCATCTGGCGGCCGAGGGAGCGGCCGGCCTGGCCGAGGCGGATCGGCGCCGGCTGGTCGGCTTTGCCGCGGAGTTCCTTCGGCGCGGCAGCGGTCTGGTGGAAATCTCGGTCGGTGCCGCCCGCGCCGAGGATGCGGCAGCCCGGCTGTATGGCCAGCAGATCGCCACCGGTCTGATGGAGGCGGGCCTGAAGCCGCGGGAGCTTCGCCTGCAGTTGGTGATCGACGAGCCGGCCATCGGTCCGGGCAGCGCCTTCCTGCGCTACACCACCAGCGCCGTGCAATTGCCCGACTGCTATGACTGGAGCACCGGTGAGCGCAACGCCCCGGAAGCCAATTTCGGCTGCGCGATCCAGCGCAACATGGGGGCGATGCTGGCCAATCCGCGCGACCTGGTGGAGTCGCGCCCCGCTGATCTCATGCCGGGTTTGCGCAGCGATCAGGCGATCGACAAGGCGAACCAGGGGGGCAACACCTGGAGCGCGCCATTGCCGTGGTCGGCCAATTCGAAGAGTGGAGGCCAATAGGCGGTGATCTACCGGCTCACCATCGATGGATTCCATGCCGGTCCGGCCTTGGCAGAGGCCCTGGAGGGACTGCAGCGCGACCGCCTGTTCGCCAAGTCGAGGATCCAGCTGCATCCCGGCGGGTTGTCGGCGGCGATCGAGCATTATCGGACCAATGCCTCGCCGCAGCTGGTGATCGTCGAAGAAACCGGAGACGAGGCGGCGATGATCGACCGCCTGCACCAGCTGGCCGAGGTCTGCGTCGCCGAATCCCGCGTCGTGGTGGTCGGCGGCGTCAACGACATCGGCGCCTATCGCCGGCTGATCGCCCAAGGCGTCAGCGACTACCTGGTGGGGCCGGCGAGCACTCCGCAGATCATCGCCGCGGTCGAGTCGCTCTATGCCGATCCGGCCGCTGCGCCGCGCGGCCGGCTGATCGCCTTCTTTGCGGCGCGCGGCGGCGCCGGCAGCAGTACCTTGGCGCACAATACGGGTTGGGCGGTGGCCGATTTGACCGGCGAAGACGTCATGCTGGTCGACCTTGACCAGGCCTTCGGTACCTTGGGCTTGGCCTTCAACATCGAGGTGCGGCAAACGGTGGGCGAATTGCTGGGCGAGCCGGAGCGCATCGATGCGCAGCTGCTCGACCGCCTGTTGGTCAAGTACGACGATCATCTGCAGCTTCTGCCCAGTCCCAGCCAATTGCGGGACTGGCCGCCGATCGACGCGGAGACCATCGACCGGCTGCTCGATGTGACGCGCCGCATGGCGCCCTTCGTCGTCCTCGACCTGCCGCATCTGTGGTCGCCCTGGGTGCAGCATGTGCTGGATATGGCCGACGAGCTGGTGCTTGTCGCCCAGCCCGATCTGCCCAATCTGCGCGACCTCAAGGCGCTGCTCGATCTGCTGGGCGAGCGCCGCGCCGACAAGGGCTCGATCCATCTGGTGCTCAACAAGCAGGACGCCCAGAAGAAGACCCAACTGACCGCGCGGGACTTCGAAGAGACGCTGAAGGTCAGGCCGTCGCAGTCGATCGCCTTCGATCCGATCTTCGGCGAAGCGTCGAACAACGGCCAGATGCTGGGCGAGGTGGCCAAGACCCACAAACTGACCGAGGTCATCAACCAGTTGGCGCTGCAGGTCAGCCGGCGCCAGGCGGCACAGGCGAAGCGCAAGATTCCGGCCAAGGATGTCCTGGCCGGTTGGCTCAAAAAGGCGAAAATGGCGCGGTGAGCATGTTTGGCAAACGGACCGTCCCTCCCGATCCCGCTTCCGCCACCATGCCGTGGAGCCCCCGGCTGCCCGAGTCGGTGCCGCCCGAGGCGCGCGCTCCCGAGGGCCGCCCGGCCAAACCGACCCACAAGGCGGCCAAGGGTGCGGCGGGCGCCCCGACCAAGGGCAGCGAGCTCGATCAGCGGCTGCAGGCTGTCAAGATCGCGGTTTTCAACGACCTGATCGACTCGGTCGACCTGACAGAATTGGGCAAGCTCGACATCGCGGCGGTGCGGGAAGAGATCTCCGACATCGTTTCCGAGATCATCAGCATGCGCAGCATGGTGCTGTCGGCCGTCGAGCAGAGCCTGGTCATCAACGACATCTGCAACGACGTGCTCGGCCTCGGCCCGCTCGAACCACTGCTGGCGCGCGACGACATCGCCGACATCATGGTCAATGGTGCCGACGAGGTCTACATCGAGACCAACGGGCGCATCGAGCGGACCGACATCCGCTTTCGCGACAACGCCCAGCTGATGAACATCTGTCAGCGTATCGTTTCGGCGGTCGGCCGGCGGGTCGACGAGGCCAGCCCGATCTGCGACGCCCGTCTGGCCGACGGCTCGCGCGTCAATGTCATCGCGCCGCCCTTGGCCATCGATGGACCGGCGCTGACCATCCGCAAGTTCAAGCGCGACAAGCTGACGCTGGACAAGCTGGTCGGCTTCGGCACGATCAGCCCCAAGGGGGCCCGGCTGCTGCAGGTGATCGGTGCCGCCCGTCTCAATGTCATTGTCTCCGGCGGCACCGGTTCGGGCAAGACCACCTTGCTCAACTGCCTGACCAGTTACATCGACAAGGGCGAACGCGTCATCACCTGCGAGGACGCGGCCGAATTGCAGCTGCAGCAGCCGCATGTGGTGCGCCTGGAAACCCGGCCGCCCAACCTCGAAGGGGTGGGCGCGGTGACCATGCGCGACCTGGTGCGCAATTGCCTGCGCATGCGGCCCGAGCGGATCATCGTCGGCGAGGTCCGGGGTGCCGAGGCGTTCGACCTGCTGCAGGCGATGAACACCGGCCATGACGGTTCGATGGGCACCGTCCATGCGAACAATCCCCGCGAATGCATCAGCCGCATCGAGAACATGATCGCCATGGGCGGCTATACCCTGCCGGCCAAGACGGTGCGCGAGCAGATGGCCGCCTCGATCCAGATCATCATCCAGGCGGCCCGCCTGCGCGACGGATCGCGCAAGATTACCCACATCACCGAAGTGGTCGGCATGGAAGGCGAGGTGGTGACCTTGCAGGACCTGTATGTCTTCCAGCTCGAAGGCGAGGACGGTCAAGGCCGCATCCAAGGGCGTCACGTTCCCACCGGGCTGCGCCCGAAGTTCTGGGACCGGGCCAAATATTTCGGCCTGGAGCGCGATCTGGCCGAAGCCTTGGACGAGGCGCCATGACCCATGTGCCGACAGTGGTGTTGCTGGTGGCGACGGCGCTGTTGATGCTGACCGGAGTGATCGGGCTGCTGCTCTACTCGACGGTCTATGGCCCGCGCGCCAAACTGCGCCGGCGCATCCTGCAGGTTGCCGGCCAGCCCAAAGGCAAGGCGATGGCCAAAGGCGGCACCGTGCCGCCGCGCCGCAAGGCCCTCCAGACGAAATTGAAGCAGCTGGAGTCGACGCGTCTCAAGCGACGCGGCTACAAGCTGCACGAGGCCATCATCCAGGCGGGGCTGTCGCTCAGCATCGGTCGCTTCCTGCTGGCCAGCGCCGGGGCGGCGGTGGTCGCCGCCCTGCTCGGCACCATCGCCGGGGCACCGCCGATGGTCATCGGCCTGGTGGCGGTCATCGGTGGGGTGGGGCTGCCGCGGTTGCTGCTGAAGGTGCTGGCCGGGCGACGGGTCAAGGCCTTCACCGGGCAATTCGCCGGGGCCATCGATGTGATCGTCCGCGGCATCCGGTCCGGTTTGCCGGTGGGCGAGTGCTTTGCCATGATTGCCCGCGAAATGCCCGACCCGGTCGGCACCGAATTCCGCCTCATCGTCGAAGGCCAGCGCCTCGGCCTGACCGTCGAGGAAGTGCTGCAGCGGACCGCCGAGCGCGTTCCGACCCCGGAGATCCGCTTCTTCACCATCGTGCTGACGGTCCAGCAGAGCACCGGCGGCAATCTGGCCGAAACCCTGACCAAGCTGTCCGAGGTCCTGCGAGCCCGCAAACGCATGCATGACAAGGTGCAGGCGATGTCGAGCGAGGCCAAGGCCTCGGCCGGCATCATCGGCTCGCTGCCGATCATCGTCGGCCTGCTGCTCAGCCTGGTGGCGCCCGACTATATCGGCGTCCTGTTCCGTACCGAAACCGGCCATCTCATCCTGTTCGTCGGGGCCTGCATCATGGGCACCGGAATCGTGGTGATGCGCCAGATGATCCGCTTCGACATATGACCCTGCCCAACCTTTCCACCATCGTCATCGGCCTGGCCGCCCTCGGCGCCTTCGTTTCGGTTCTCGCCGCCGGCTTGCCTTTCCTGCAGCGGGATGGCTTGGCGTCGCGACTGAAGGCGGTGGCCGAACGTCGCCACGAACTGTCGGCCAAACAACGGGCCGCCTTGCAAGGGCGGGGCGCGCGGTTCCAGGCGAAACGGCATGTCGGCCTGATGAAGGCGGTGCTCGACCGCCTCAAGCTGCAGAACCTGCTCGACAACAAGGCGCTGCGGGCGCGGCTCGCCCAGGCCGGCTGGCGCCAGCAGGAAGCCGCGGTGATCCTGGTTTTCGCCCGCATCGCCGTGCCGGTGGTGATGATCGTGCTGGCGCTGCTCTACCTGTCGACGCCGGGCTTCGCCGATTGGCGAGCCACCGGCAAACTGGTGGTCTGCGTGCTTTCCGGCGCTTTCGGGGCTTATCTGCCCAACCTTCTGCTGACCAATGCCATCACCAAGCGCCAACAGGCCTTGACCCGCGCCTTTCCCAACGCGCTCGACCTCATGGTGATCTGTGTCGAGGCGGGGTCGTCGATCGAAGCGGCATTCCAGAGGGTGACCGAGGAGATGGCGGACAGCGCCCCCGCCATCGCCGAAGAAATCGCGCTGACCTCGGCCGAGCTGGCCTTTCTCGGCGATCGGCGCCAGGCCTATGACAATCTGGCCGACCGGACCGGCCTGCCGGCCGTCAAGTCGCTGTGCACGGCGCTGGTCCAGACCGAACGCTACGGTACGCCGGTGTCGGTTGCCTTGCGGGTGCTGTCCCAGGAGAACCGCGAGGCCCGCATGGCGGTGGCCGAAAAGAAGGCGGCCGCCCTGCCGGCCAAGCTGACGGTGCCGATGATCATATTCTTCCTGCCGGTGCTGTTCATGGTGATCATCGGACCGGCCGCCATCCAGGTCAGCCGGGTGGTGGGAAATTGACCCGGATGCGGATCACCTTACGGCAGCCGCGCGGCTCCGGCCAGCAGGCGGTAATAGGTCGAGTTGGCGCGCGCCATTTCCGGCGGCAGGTCTTGCCGCGACAGGCGTTCGGCCGCCGTCGCGTCGCCGCTCAAAGCCTTGACCAGCGCCAGATTCTGCCGCACCTGGGTGGTCGCCTTGGGCTGGTCGGCAGCCTGTTGCAAGGTCGCCTCGGCCTCGGTCAAATGGCCCCCCTCGGCCTGCGACAGGCCAAGATTGTTGAGCAGTTGGGGATTGTCCGGCGACAGTGCCAAAGCCCGCTGGTAGGTCTGCTGGGCCTCGCTGTGGTTGCCCTGGTAGTCCAAGGCCACGCCCAGCGCCGAAGCGGCGTTCCAGTCCTTGGGTGCCGCGTCGACGGCCTGGCGCAAGGTGCGCGCGGCCAAGCCAAGGCGGTCGGCCGCCAGATAATCCTTGCCCAACTCGGTCAGCAGCGGTGCCGACGCGCCATGCCGCTCCATGAAGCCGCTGGCGACGTCGATGGCCGGCTGCATCTGACCGGCATAGCGCAGGTTGCGGGCCAGGTTGAGGGCGATCGACGGGTCGTCGGGATGGCGCTGATAGAGATTGGTCCAGCTACCGGCCGCCGCTTGGTAATCGTGCCCGGCCTCGGCGGCAAGCGCGGCGGCCTGCGCCGAGGCGTCGACCACGGCGATCGACCTGGTCGATGCCGCGTCGCCGTCGCCGAATGCGGCGCAGGACGAGACGGCCAGCGTTATGGCGAGAACCGAGGGAACGGCCAGGCGGCGCAGGGCCGACCGGGAAAGCCAAGACTGAAGGTCACGCATCGAAAATGTCCAATGGTAGCGCTGCTATCTTCCGGCAGCATAAGTGAGATTCATTGACGAAACCACACCGGGTGCCCGCAATGATTGGGAAGTTGAAGAGTGCCAGATTCGCGGTTGCGGTCGCTGTGATGCTCGCCACTGCCGCTGGTCTGAGGGAAGCGGCTTGGTCGGCCGAGGCGTCGCCGCTGGTCGTGGTCTTTGACAAGGTGGAGATTCTCCGGCTGGCCAAACCGGCGCGCCGCGTCATCATCGGCAATTCGGCCATCGCCGACGTCAACCTGGAGACGCCGACCCTGGTCTACCTGTTTGGCAAGGCGCCCGGCGAGACCAGCCTGATCGTCCTCGGCGACGACGATCGGACCATCCTGTCGCGGCCGGTGGTGGTCACCAGCGAAACCGAGCGTGCCGTTTCGGTGCATGTGCCGGGCGGCGAGGGGCCGGTCAGTCGAACCTACTCCTGCATGGGCAACCGCTGCCTGCGGGTGGCTTCGCCGGGAGGGCAGACCACCGCTGCCGCGCCGACGCCGCCGCCGCCGGCCCAGCCGACCGTGCCGCCGCCGCCGGCCCAGCCGACCGTGCC
>CAIOJO010000273.1 GCA_903858635.1 uncultured Telmatospirillum sp.
GAAAAATCATTCTACCCGTATAAGGACGGCGTGCCGACCAACCCGGCCATCAAGGTGGGCATGGTGATCAACGCCGCCAACGTCGATCAGGCCAAGGATGCCCTCGACCCGGCCATGTACGACATGATCAAGAACGGCTGGACCGAGATCAAGGTCGGCCCGACCACCTCGATCGACCTCAACAAGGCTTACGTCGCCGCCACCGAGAAGAACTACAAGAACGTCTCGCTGGGCGACAAGCCGGGCGACAACCTCAAGGGCTATGTGTCCGGCCGGCCGTTCCCGCAGGAAGTCGACGTCAACGATCCGCGGGCCGGCGAGAAGCTCGGCTGGAACTTCAAATACGGCATCAACTGGGGCGACTCGGCGGCCATCTACCCGTTCTATTGGACCTACAAGAACATGGCCACGGGGAACGTCGAGCGCGTCATCAAGATGAACATGCATTTCCTCATGTTCATGCATCGCATCGCCCAGGATCCGGTTCCCAACATCGAGCCGAACCCGTCGGAAATGTACCGGGCCATCTATGTCAAGGTGCTGGAACCGCAGGACGTGGCCGACACCCAGTTGCTGATCCATCGCTACGAGGACGATACCAAGCTCGATTCGTCCTGGCTGTATCTCGGCTTCCAGCGCCGGGTGCGCAAGCTGTCGACCGGCCAGATCACCGACTCGTTCCTCGGCTCCGACCTGATGATCGAGGATATCGAGGGTTATAACGGCAAGAACTCGGACATGAAGTGGACCTTCAAGGGCACCCGCAACATGTTGATGCCCTACTATTACCACAACGACATGCCGCTCTCCGAAGACCATGCCGAACCCGACTACAAGTTCATTGCCTTCGGCGGCAAAGGCGGCTGTTTCCAGCAGGTCACCTGGCAGTTGCGCAAGGTCTATGAACTCGAAGTGGCGCCGCTCGATCCCAATCACCCGATCTCCAAGCGGACCCTGTTCATCGACGCTCAGCTGCAGGGCGCGCCGGCCCGCACCCTGTCCTACGACCGCAGCGGCAAGCTGTGGAAGTCCTTCACCATCGGCAAGACCGACCCCGACCATCACCTGCCCATCAACAAGGGTTCGGGCGTCTCCATCGACGACTCCTTCACGATGATCGACATGCAGGCGCAGCACTGCACCACCGGCCAGTTCAAGGGTCAGGTCGATCCGAAGCTGTCGCCGGCCAACCGGTTCGCCGTCGACGGGCTGCGATCGGGCAATTAACCCTCCCCTCATCGAGCCCGATCACTCGGCCTCGCCCCTCACCGGGCGAGGCCTTTTTCTTGGGGGGGCCGTTCCAATGAAATTCAGTCTTTATTTGGCATATTCGCCAGCAACAACAATAATTTGTGGCCCCGTTTGAATCGGCTTTCCCTGACCGCGCCCCGGCCAGCCTACAGACGGCGCAGCAGAATCGACGTGTTGATCCCGCCGAAGGCGAAGTTGTTGGACATCAGATATTCGGTGTCGAGCTGCCGCGCCTCGCCCATGACGTAGTCCAACTCTGCGCAGCGCTCGTCCACATTGGTCAGATTGGCGGTGGGCCAGAACCGGCCCTCCCGCATCATCTCGATGGCCAGCCAGGCTTCGATGGCGCCGCAGGCGCCGAGGGAATGACCGAAATGCCCCTTCAGCGAATGGATGGGGGCCCGACCGCCGAGCACTTGGTTGGTCGCCTTGCTCTCGGCGATGTCGCCCCATTCGGTGGCCGTCCCATGGCCGGAGACGAAGCCCACCGCATCCGCTGCCAGGGCGGCATCGTCCAGGGCCAGGCGCAGCGCCCCGGCCATGGTTTCGGCCTGCGGCTGGGTGACGTGGTTGCCGTCGGAATTGCAGCCGAAGCCGACGATCTCGGCGTGGATCCGGGCGCCGCGAGCCCGCGCATGTTCGTATTCTTCGAGAATCAGGGTGCCGGCGCCCTCGCCGATCACCAGGCCGTCGCGGTCGCGGTCGTAGGGACGCGGCGTCGCCTCGGGGCGGTCGTTCTTGGTGCTGGTGGCGTAGAGGGTGTCGAATACCGCCGAATCGGTGATGTCCAGCTCTTCGGCGCCGCCGGCGATCATCACATCGGCCTTGCCCCAGCGGATCGACTCGTAGGCGTAGCCGATGCCCTGGCTGCCCGAGGTGCAGGCGCTGGAGGTCGGGATGATCCGTCCGGTCACCCCGAAGAACAGGCCGATATTCACCACCGCCGTATGGCTCATCATCTGGATGTAGCTGGTGGCGTTGAGATGGCGGGACGTCCCCTCCTTCTTCAGCTCATAGAATCCGAGGACGGAGTCCGGACTGCCGAAAGACGAGCCATAGGCGGCGCCGGTGCGGCCGCCGCGAATCACCGGGTCATCCAGCAGCCCGGCATTGTCCAAGGCCCGCTCGGTGGCATAGACGGCCATTTGCGATACCCGCCCCATGGTCCTGGTCTTCTTTCGCGCATAGCGGTGCGCGACCGAGAAACCCGATACCGGGGCCGCCAGGCGCGTGTTGACGCCGGTGAAGCGGGTCCACTCCTCCATGAAACGGACCCCGGTCCGACCGGCGGCGAAGTTGGCGCGAATGGTCGGCCAATCTTCGCCCAGGGCGGTCACCCCGGCCATGCCGGTGACCACGACACGGCGCATCAAATCATGCCTCCGTTCACCGAAATCACTTGGCGCGTCACATAGCTGGCCTGGTCGGAGCAAAGGAAGGCGACCACCGCCGCCACCTCCTCGGGCCGGCCCATGCGGCGCAACGGCACCATCTTGGCAATTTCTTCGACCGGCACGCCTTGCGTCATCTGGGTATCGATAATGCCGGGAGCGACGCAGTTGACGGTGATGGCCCGCTTCGCCAATTCGATCGCCAACGCCTTGGTCGCACCGATGATGCCGGCCTTGGCGGCGCTGTAATTGACTTGGCCGCGGTTTCCGGCCAGTCCCGAAACCGACGACAAGGTGACGATTCGTCCGCCCCTGCGGGCCGACACCATCGGCATGACGATCGGCCGCAACACATTGTAGAAGCCGTCGAGATTGGTTCCGAGCACGGCATCCCAATCGCTGTCGGCCATCGCCGGAAAGGCATTGTCGCGGGTGATGCCGGCGTTCAGCACGGCGCCGTAATAGGCGCCATGCACCGCCAACTCGGCCTCGAGGGCGGCAAGGCATTGGCTGCGGTCGGCGATGTCGAAGGAGATCAGCCGACCGTCGCTGCCGGCGGCCCGCACCGCCGCCAGCGTCGCCTCGGCCCCGGCGCGGTCGCCGCCATAATGCACGACGACATGAAAGCCGCCGCCGGCCAGGCTGACGGCAATGGCGCGGCCGATGCCCTTGCTGGCTCCGGTCACCAGGATTGTCCTGCCCACGGCGTTCACTCCATGGCCTGTTGCGAGAGGATGATCGAGGCGTCCTCGGGTTGGTAGACGATAAGCTGCGCCACCGCCCGCGCCCCGTCTTCTGCCTCGATGCGACAGTCGAATACGCCCATGCCGCCATCGCGGAAGACTTGCTTGACGGATACCACCAGCCGCTCGCCATCGAGAAACCAAGGAACGGTGGCCCGATAGCGCCGCGTCCCCAGCAGAAAGCCGAGGCGGACGGACTCGCCCGCGGCCTTGGCCTCCAGCCCGGCGAAGGCACCGCAGGCCTGGGCCATCCATTCGATCCCGACATGGGCCGCGATGCCCTGCCCGGGCTCGAAGAACAAGCTGTCGGGGCGAACCGTCAACACCGCCGACAGGCTGGCATCGTCCCATGCCAGGATCTCGTCCAGCAGAACCATGGGCGGCGCATGGGGCACCAAGTCGGCAACCAGGTGGGGGCAGGCCGCCATCAGGCTTGCCCCAAGATCAGCGCGACATTGCTGCCGCCAAAACCGAACGAGTTGCTCAACATGGCCAGGCGCCGACCGGTCGGTAGCCGGGTAGCGGTATCGATCAAGTTGAGCCGCGGCAAGGCGGGGTCCGCTTCGCCGTCCCAGAGATGCGGCGGCAACAGGCCGGTGCTGGTCGACGGATCGAGGGTCAGCCACAGGAAGGCAGCCTCGACTCCCCCGGTGGCGCCCAGCATGTGGCCGGTCATGCCCTTGGTCGAACTGCAGGGCGTGGCGGCGCCGAACAAGCCGAATACCGCCTTGCTTTCCATGGCATCGTTGAAGGCCGTGGCGGTTCCATGCAGGTTGACATAGGCGATGTCATCGGGCCTCAGCCCCGCGTCAGCCAACGCCAGCGCCATGGCGGCGCGGGCACCGGTCCCCTCCGGGTCGGGCGCGGTCGCATGGTGGGCATCCGAGGACTCCCCGACACCCAACAGCGCCACCGGCCCTGGCTCGGTGGTGAGCAGAAAGGCGGCGGCGCCTTCGCCGATGGTGATCCCGTCGCGGCGGGCGCTGAACGGGTTGCAGCGGCCTTTCGACAGGGCTTCCAGGGCAGCGAAGCCGTTCAGGGTCATGCGGCACAAGGTATCGGCGCCTCCCACCACCGCCGCATCGGCCAGCCCGGCCCGGATCAGCCGCCGTGCCGAAGCGAACACCTTGGCGCTGGACGAGCAGGCGGTGGCGATGGTGTAGGCCGGACCGGTCAGTCCCATGGCCCGGGCGGCGAATTCCGCCAGGCCGCCGGTCTCCTGCTGGCGGTAATGAAAGTCCGGCGGCCAGGCCCCCGAGCGGCGGTAGGCGGTCAGCGCCGCCTCGCCATCGGCGATGCCCGAGGTGCTGGTGCCCAGGACCACCGCCACCCGGTGCGGCCCCCAGCGGCGGGCGGCAGCAGCCACCGCCGCGGCGATCTCGTCCAGGGCCGCCAGCATCAGGCGGTTGTTGCGGCAATCCAGACCGGCAGCGGCGTCAGGCGGTGCTGGCAAGGCGGCATCGACGGCACCGACCAGGACCGGCCGTCCGCCGATAAGGTCGTCGCGCCACGCCAGTCCCTCTCGGCTCCCGGCGAAAAGGGCGCTCGCCACCTCGGCCTTGCCGCGGCCGAGGGGACAGACGACACCGCAGTCCTGCAGGAAAAAGCCGGCCGTCATCGGAAGACCTCGACCGACTGTATTTCAAGGGCGTAACCCAAGGGGAGATTGCGGTAGCTGAGGCTCCCCGTCCACGGGTCGGCGGTGGCATAGTCGGCGTGGACGATCTCCTTGCCGTCGACCCGCACCGAGCGGCTGCGCGGACCGCTCACCAGGGTTCCCGCCGCGGGCGCCAACAGGCGGCGGACCGAGGCCTCGGGCCAATAGAGCAGCACCATGTCGGCCAGCATGTTATCGGGCCGCAGCTCGGCCGGAATCCAGGGCGCCGCTTCGGCGGCAATGCCCGAGGCGCTCCAGCTGATAGTCAGGGCCTTGCGGCCCATGGCATCAAGACAGACCAGCAGGAAGCGTTCCGGCGTGGCGCTCAGATGACCTTCGAAGACGAAGGTCCGGTCGCCGTAATGGGCGGTCACCAATTGGGTCGCCTCCAGGCTGCGACCGAGTTCGGCGGGCGATGGCAGAGCCATCACCAATTCGGGGGCAATCCGCACCTGCCCGGCCGCCGGCGCGACCGGGCGATCGGCACAGGCGGACAGCATCAGCAGGGCCGCGGCACCGGACAACCATCGCCTCATCGACCGACCCTCCGGGCCAGAGGCGCGAACAGGAACGCGAGAAGAATGCCGACTGCCATGGTGGCGCCGAAGGCATGCACCGCCAGCACCCGGCTCAAGGCCAGCAGGCCGAACGACATCAAGGCGGTGCAGGCGGCCATGGCGACCGCCAGCATGGTCACCCGCTTGCGGTCGTCCGAGGTCTCGGCGCAGAAGACGGCGTAATCGACCCCGACCGATAGCACCAGCACCAGGGCCATGGCGTCGAAGAAGGTGAAGGCGCCACCGCCCAGGGCGCGCAGGGCGGGCGCCAGGGCGACCGCCAGCGAAGGCGGCACCATCACCCAGAGGCCGCGCCGCAGTCCATAACGCCATCCCAGGAGAGGCGCCATCAGGGCCGCCGACAGGACCAGCAGGACCAGGGCGCGGCGGCGATATTTGCCGAGGAGCTGGCTGAACTCGCCGGCCGGGTCGACGAAGCGGACTCCCTCAAGCCCGACGGCCGCCGTCGCCACGGCATCGGGCCGGGTGACCCCGTCGAGGGTCACCGCATGGGTCACTCCGCCGCCCTGGCCGTCGAGGGCCAACAGCGCCAGGAAACCCAAAGCTCCGCCAGGCTTGGCAGCCTCGGCCAGGGTCAACACCGGACCGTCGTCGGCGACGGCCGGCGGAGGCTCGGCGAGACCGAGGGCGGCGACCTGTTTGGCCAAGGTTGGGCCGTCAAGCCGGGCGCTGACCAGTTTGCGGTTCTCCCGCTGCCGCGCCTCCGACGGCACGTACTCGGCTGCCGCCTGGAACCCGGTCACGGCATGCGCCGCGACCAGCGGGCGCAGCCGCTCCGCCAGCGCTTCCTCGAGTCGAAGCGCCGCCTCGGTGTCGGGCGCCTGGACCAGGAAGAACTGGCTGCCGCCGCTGACGCCGATCAGCGCCTGGAGTCGCTCCTGCTCGGCCACCAATCCCCCTGACAGGGACTGCATGCGCCGCACGTCGTCGTCGGCATGGATCGTGGCGAGCCCGGCCAGCCCGACCAGCACCGCGCCGACCAGCAGGCCGCGCCGCAACC
>CAIOJO010000274.1 GCA_903858635.1 uncultured Telmatospirillum sp.
GCATCTGCTTCGGCATGCAGATGGCGGTGATCGAGGCGGCCCGCAACCTGGCCGCCCTGCCCGGGGCCAACTCCACCGAATTCGGCCCCTGCGAGGAGCCGGTGGTCGGGCTGATGACCGAATGGCTGCGCGGCAACCAACTGGTGCGCCGCTCCAGCGGCGACGACCGGGGCGGCACCATGCGGCTGGGCGCCTATGACTGCCAGTTGGTCGCCGGCACCAAAGCGTCGGAGATCTACGGCGGCGGGGTGATCAGCGAGCGGCACCGCCATCGCTACGAGGTCAACATCGACTATCGCGAGCGCCTGCAGTCGGCCGGGCTGATCTTCTCGGGCCTGTCGCCCGACGGCGTGCTGCCGGAAATCGTCGAGCGGACCGACCATCCGTGGTTCATCGGCGTGCAGTTCCATCCCGAGCTGAAATCCAAGCCGTTCGACCCGCACCCGTTGTTCACTTCCTTCATCAAGGCCGCCGTGCAGCAGTCGCGGCTGGTCTAGCAGCCTGTCGGACTTAAGGCTCAAGGCGAATTGAACAGATCATTTTGTGGTTCCCGCGAAGGCGGGAACCACGGCGGCGGTACGGATCGACGCAATCTTGGGGATGACGAAGAAAGAGCGAGCGTTTGGGATCTGTTGCTTGGCACGGAGATAAATATCTATTAAAATCAGTATACTAAATGGCATATAGCGACAGGTTTCCGCGATGAGCAACTTCCGCCAGATTGACCGCGACACCGGGTTTTTGTTGCCGCCCTCGGTGGACGAATGGCTGCCTGAGAAACATTTGGCGCGATTTGTGGTGGAAGTGATCGATGGGTTGGATCTGAGAGCGATGAGCGGCAGCTACCGTGGCTCGGGGTCAGCGTCTTACCATCCGGCTCTGTTGCTGGGCATTTTGGTGTATGGCTACGCGACCGGCGTGCTTTCCAGTCGCAAACTGGAGCGGGCGACTTACGATTCGGTGGCATTCCGCTTCATCGCGGCGAACGAGCATCCTGACCATGACACCATTGCCGCATTCCGGCGGCGTTTTCTGAAGGACATTGAAGGTCTGTTCGTGCAAGTGCTTCTGCTGGCGCGGGAGATGGGCATGCTCAAGATGGGCACCGTTGGGCTGGATGGCACGAAGATTCATGCCAATGCCAGCCGGCACAGCGCGCTGTCCTACGAACATTCGGGAAAAATCGAAGCGCAGTTGAAGGCCGAAGTTGCCGAGTTGATGGCTAAGGCCGAAGCGGCAGATCAGGCCGATATTCCCGACGGCATGTCGATCCCTGATGAATTGGCTCGGCGCGGGGAGCGCTTGCAGAAGCTGGCCGAAGCGCGAGCGAAGATTGAGGCGCGCGCCAAGGAGCGTTTTGAGCGTGAGCAGGCGGAACATCGGGCCAAACTGGCCGCGCGGGAGGCCAAAGCCAAGGCTACCGGCAAGAAACCTGGCGGGCACCCACCCGCGCCGCCGACCGAGGGAGCTTTGCCCACCGATCAGATCAATCTGACCGACGAAGACTCGCGGATCATGCCGGTGGCGAGCGGCGGGTTCGATCAGTGTTACAACGCGCAAGCCGCTGTCGCTGCGGGCAGCATGCTTGTCGTCGCAGCCGATGTGGTCCAGGCCCCCAACGACAAGCAGCAGATCGAACCAATGTTGAATAAGATCAATACCTTGCCAGAAGAGTTGGGGCAGCCAGAGACACTGCTGGCCGACAATGGCTACTTCAGTGAGGCAAATGTTGAGGCCTGCGACGCGGCAGGGATCGAACCAGTGATTGCAATGGGGCGGCAGTCCCATCACCCGTCCTTGGCCGAGCGGTTCGCCGCTGCCCCACCGGCACCGGAAAACCCAACTCCGCTCGAAGCCATGGCCCATCGCCTGCGAACGCCGGAAGGCAAAAGACTCTATGCCTTGCGCAAACAGACCCCGGAACCGGTGTTCGGAATCATCAAATCGGTGATGGGATTCCGTCAATTCTCATTGCGTGGACTCGAAAACGTCCAAGGAGAGTGGAGTTTGGTGACCATGGCCTGGAACATCAAGCGGATGTTCGCCCTGAACATGGCTCAGTGAGGCCAATGAATGCAAAAATACCAAAAATGCTCCATCAATCGGTCAGTATAGCGCATCTCAACGCAAAAAGAGATCAAATCAGCCTACAGGACTTGGCTACAATGACACATTCTTGCCTCGGACGGTTCGTCACAAACACCAGTCCGACAGGCTGCTAGTGTGCTGATACATTCAAAGGGTCCTTGAGAGTGCTGCACCTATTTTCACCGTCATCCCCGCGAAAGCGGGGATCCAGCGACGGAATGGATCCCCGCTTTCGCGGGGATGACGCATTTGTGGGCTGCAGGTGGTTTAAAC
>CAIOJO010000275.1 GCA_903858635.1 uncultured Telmatospirillum sp.
TGCATCTGCATTTCCATCTCCATTATCCGCTTCACACCCACACATTACGCCCGCCACCTGTGGGTGTCAAGCGGATAATGCGGCCCATCCGAGAGATTCAATATCTAGTAGGTGTGGGTAAAAGGCGGATAGGCAAGGATGATTCCTTTCACAGGGACTGAAGTTGAGCGGGGGTGAGAGCGGTGACCGCGTAATCGCCGTTGCCGTCGAGGCCGGTGACTTCGGTGACGGTTTCGATGCGCCGCCCGGTGCCGCGTCCGCGGATGAACACCACCAGATTGATGGCCTCGGCGATCAGCCGGCGCGGCACGGTGACGATGCCTTCCTGGCAAAGCTGTTCGATGCGGTAGAGGGCGGAGCGGGCGGAATTGGCATGGACGGTGGCGACACCGCCGGGATGGCCGGTGTTCCAGGCCTTCAGCATGTCGAGTGCCTCGGCGCCGCGCACCTCGCCGACCACGATGCGGTCGGGACGCAGACGCAGAGTCGAGCGGACCAGATCGGCCATCGAGACGACGCCGCGCCGGGTGCGCAATGCCACGCAATCGGGAGCGGCGCATTGCAGCTCGCGGGTGTCCTCGATCAGGATCACCCGTTCGTCGAGAATTTCGGCCAGCAGGGCATTGGCCAGAGTGGTCTTGCCCGACGAGGTGCCGCCCGCCACCAGGATATTGCGGCGGTCGCGCACGGCCTTTCGGAGCGCATCGGCCTGGATCGGCATCATGATGTGCTCGGCGACATAGTCGGCCAGCCGGTAGACCCGGGCCGCCGGCTTGCGGACGGCAAAGCACGGAGCCAACGCCACCGGTGGCAGCAATCCCTCGAAACGCTCGCCGGAAGGCAGTTCGGCGCTGACGATCGGATTGTTGGCGTGAACCTCGGCGCGCACATGCGAGGCAACCAGGCGGATGATCCGCTCGGCCTCAGCCGCTTCCAGCCTCTCGCCGGTGTCCACCCGCCCCTCACCGAGACGGTCGAGGCGCAAGGTTCCGTCGGGATTGACCATCACCTCGATGACCAGGGGATCGGCCAAGGCGGCGGCGATCACCGGCCCCATGGCGGTGCGCAGCATGGCGCGACGGCGATCGTCGGCTTCCCGATGGGACGTCATGACGGATCTCCCTGCTCATCGCCCGCGAGCGTGCGACGGCGGCCGGCGATCTGCCGGCCGACCTGATCGATGAATTTCTGAAAGCGTTCCTGCCCAACGGCGCGCGCCGCCTTGTCGGGCTCGGGCAGCGGCGCGGTGACGGTGATCTGGTAGCGGATGAACAGCGCCAGGCTTTCCAGCAGCACCTGACCGTCGCGCTCGAGGCGGTCCATTTGGCGGGACTGGCGGTCGAGGCGGATCTTCAGTGCCTCGTCGATATCACGTGCGCCGCGCCGGGCGAGATATTGGCGCAACGCATCGGCGACGATGGCCGATTTGGACGAGCCGGGTTTGGCCGCCAGGGCTTCCAACTGGGCGGTCAGATCGTCGTCGAGATAGAGGTGATGGCGGGGCTTCATGGCGCGCCTCAAAAGCCCGGCAGCAAATCGTCATGAGGGCTGGAGCCGTCATTGACGCCATAGGCCCTGGCGACGACGGTGAGCTGGTCCATGACCCGCTTGTCGGCGGCGATATCGGTGTCATCCTCGGCGAGGCCGAACAGGTCGTCCTGTTCCGGCACGAGGGGTTTGCTGACGCCCTCCTCCGGCAGACCTGGATGGCGCTGCTGCTGAAGACCGCCTTCATCTTCCGACAAGCCGCTCTCTTCATCGACGGCGGCGGCCAGGCGGATATGCGGGCCACGCACCTGCCCGCCCCAGTCGTCTGGGCGCGGCGTTGGCTTGTCGGCATAACCATCCTCGGCCAGCATCGGGGCCGCAGCGACACGGGTGGTGAAATTGCGGTCCTCGTAATAGCGCAGCTTCTTGGCGCGGATCGGCGCCAGACCGGAGACCAGCACCAATTCGTCGGCGGGCGGCAACTGCATCACCTCGCCCGGCGTCAGCAGCGGACGGGCCGTTTCCTGGCGGCTGACCATGACGTGACTGAGCCAGGGCGACAGCCGGTGGCCGGCATAATTGCGCTGGGCGCGCAGTTCGGTGGCGGTACCGAGGGCATCGGAAATCCGTTTGGCGGTGCGCTCATCGTTGGACGAAAACGCGATGCGGACATGGCAATTGTCGAGGATGGCGTTGTTTTCGCCGTAGGCCTTGGAGATCTGATTGAGGCTTTGCGCGATCAAATAGGCGCGGATGCCGTAGCCGGCCATGAAGGCCAGCGCCGTCTCGAAAAAGTCCAACCGACCCAGCGCCGGAAACTCGTCCAGCATCATCAGCAGCTGATATTTACGCCGCTTGCCGGGATCGCCTTCGAGCCGTTCGGTCAGTCGCCGCCCGATCTGATTGAGGACCAGGCGAACCAGCGGCTTGGTCCGCGAAATGTCGGAGGGCGGGATGACGAGGTAGAGCGACACCGGACGCTCGGCGTCGACCAGATCGGCGATTCGCCAATCGCAGGCCGCCGTCGTCGTCGCCACCACCGGATCCCGGTAGAGCCCGAGGAACGACATGGCGGTGGACAGCACGCCGGAGCGCTCGTTCTCAGATTTGTTCAGCACCTCGCGGGCGGCGGAAGCGACCACCGGATGAACCTGGGGATGTTCGGAGGTGCCGAGATGGTTGGTCGCCATCATGCGGCGGAGCGTATGGGCGAAGCTGCGCTGCGGATCGGAGAGGAAGGTGGCGACGCGGGCCAGCGTCTTCTCTTCCTCGGCATAGAGCACATGCAGGATGGCGCCGACCAGCAAGCTATGGCTGGTCTTTTCCCAATGAGACCGGCGTTCCAGCGCCCCTTCCGGATCGACCAGGATGTCGGCGATGTTCTGGACATCGCGCACCTCGTCAGGTCCCTTGCGCACTTCCAGCAGCGGGTTGTAACGAGCCGAGCGCGGATCGGTCGGGTTGAACAGCAGGCAATAGGAAAACTTCGCCCGCCATCCCGCCGTCAGTTGCCAGTTCTCGCCCTTGATGTCGTGGATGACCGCGGACCCGGTCCAGGACAGCAGCGTCGGCACCACCAGCCCGACGCCCTTGCCCGAACGGGTCGGTGCGAAGGCCATGACATGCTCCGGGCCGTCATGGCGCAAATAGCGATTGCCCAGCCGCCCGAGGAACACTCCGGCCGTCCGGAACAGACCGGCGGCGTCGATCTCCGGCTTGGTCGCCCAGCGCGACGAACCGTAGGTGGTGATCAGCCGGCTCTGCCGCGCCCGCCACAACGAGCCGATGACGGCGGCAGCGCAGCCCATGAAACCGCTGGCCCCGGCCAGCATCCCCGCCTTGTTGAACACATGCGGCGCATAGGCGTCGTAGGCATACCACCAGGGGAACAACTGCCACGGCCGGTAGACCGGAAAGCCGAAGAACATGCCCCAGGGAGCACCGAGCTGGGCCTGATAGCCCAGCATCGCCGCAGCCCATTGCGTCGCCGACCACACACCGGCGATGACGATAGCGAAAACGACCAGAATCTGACCGAGAAGGAGCTTGGTGGGGGTCATGGAACCTGTCCCGCAGCATGCGTGGCATCAGCGCCACGGCAATGGGACAAGGCTCAATCAGAACGCCAGAATCGAAAATCACCGTTATGTTCGCCAAACTACGCTCCTTGCCTATCCGCCTTTTACCCACACCTACTAGATATTGAATCTCTCGGATGGGCCGCATTATCCGCTTGACACCCACAGGTGGCGGGCGTAATGTGTGGGTGTGAAGCGGATAATGGAGATGGAAATGCAGATGCAA
>CAIOJO010000276.1 GCA_903858635.1 uncultured Telmatospirillum sp.
CGGAGCGGCGGTCGGGGCGCCGGCAGCCGGCGCCGTCGCTGCCATCTGCTGCGCCGGCTTGACCGAGGTGACTTGCGGTTGTGGCGCGGCGGCCGGCGGCGGCGGCATCGGAGCCATCTCGGTGAGGCCGGGGCGAGCCGCGGCGGGGGTCTCCTTCAATGGCGGCACCGGGAAGGCCGGCTTGATCGACGGGGTCCGCGGTTGTTGCGGCGGCGGCGTCTGCGGCTGCTCGGGCGGCGGCAGCAGACGTTCCGACTGCGGCTCGGCCTCGCCGGCCCCCATTTTCTCGTAAACCAGCTTGTCCTGATTGGGCACATCCATGCCGCCGCGATCCTGCGGCCGCGTCTTGACCGGCCGCTCATCGGCATGGATCACCGGAACGCCCGCCTGGATTTCCTTGGGCGCCTCGCCGAACAGAATGTGGCGCGCCGCCACGCCCAAGGCGGCGATGGCCAGCAATGCCAGGGCGATGGTCAGGATCAGCCGGGTATGGGCGCTCTTGCGCGCATGCCGGCTGTCGGGATCGGCATCGAACCGCTCGGGGATGATGTCCAGAATCTCACGGTCGATCGGACCGCGGTCGTCGCGCATGGGCATCTACCTCATCTCCTCCACCGGCTCGACGCCGAAAATGGCCAGTCCGGACGCTACCACCAAGGCGACACTGCGCACCATGGCAAGTCGGGCCAGGGACAACGCCTGATCCTCGGCCACCAGGAACCGCAACGTGGCATCGTCCTTGCCCTTGTTCCACAACCCATGGAACGCCGCCGCCAGATCATAGAGGTAGAAGGCGATGCGATGCGGCTCATGGGCCTCGGCCGCGCTTTCCACCAGGCGCGGCCAGCCGGCCATGATCTTGATCAAAGCAAGCTCGGCCGGGTCGGTCAAGCGGCCCAGCGGAACCGCGGCCAAAGCGGCCGGCGACAGATCGACCCCGGCAAACATCTCGGCCCCGTGACGAAGCACCGAATGGGCCCGCGCATGGGCGTATTGGACATAGAACACCGGGTTGTCACGCGACTGTTCCAGCACTTTGATCAGGTCGAAATCCAGCTGCGCATCGTTCTTGCGGGTCAACATGATGAACCGGACCACGCCCTTGCCGACCTCGTCCACCACTTCCCGCAGGGTGACGAAGGTGCCGGCCCGCTTGCTCATCTTGTACGGCTCGCCATCCTTCAGCAGATTGACCATCTGGCAGAGCTTCACGTCGAGGCTCGCCTCGCCATGCGTCACCGCCTTGACCGCCGCCTGCATCCGCTTGACATAGCCGCCGTGGTCGGCCCCCCAGACGTCGATCATCTGGGTAAAGCCGCGCTGGTACTTGTCGAAATGATAGGCGATGTCGGAGGCGAAATAGGTCCAGCTGCCGTCCGATTTCTGGAGCGGGCGGTCGACGTCGTCACCGAACTGGGTGGCGCGGAACAGGGTTTGCGGCCGCGGCTCCCAATCGTCCGGCAGCTTGCCCTTGGGGGGCTCCAGGATGCCTTGGTAGATCAGCCCCTGCCCTTCGAGGAAGGCCCGGGCGCGGTCGACCCCGCCGGCTTCGACCAGGGTCCGCTCCGAGGTGAACACATCGTGGCGGACCCCCAGGGCCTCCAAATCGGCCCGAATGAGCTGCATCATCGCGTCGATGGCGACCTGGCGAAAATACCCCAGCCATTCGGCTTCGGCCAGGCTTTGCCATTTGGCCCCGTCGGCGGCGGCGATGGCCTGGCCGAGCGGGATCAGGTAGTCGCCGGGGTACAGGCCTTCCGGAATGGTCTCGATGGCCTCGCCCAAGGCCTGCCGGTAACGCAGATGGGCCGAACGGGCCAACATGTCGACCTGGGCCCCGGCATCGTTGATGTAGTACTCGCGGCAGACCTGATAACCGACTTTCGCCAGCAGCGCGGCCAGAGCGTCGCCCACCACCGCGCCGCGGCCATGCCCGACATGCATCGGTCCGGTGGGATTGGCCGAGACGAACTCGACATTGACCTTGGCCCCCCGCCCCAGATCGGCATCGCCATAGGCGGTGCCGGAAGCCAGCAGATCGGCCATTTGCGCGTACCAGAACGAGTCGGCAAGGCGCAGGTTGAGAAAGCCCGGGCCGGCCACTTCGGCAGTCACCACGGCCGGCAGCGCCTGCAATTCGGCGGCCAGCAGGTCGGCGATGTCGCGGGGCTTGCAAGCGGCCGCCTTGGCCAGAACCATCGCCGCATTGGTCGAGATGTCGCCATGCGACGCCTCGCGCGGCGGCTCGGCCGTCACCTTCGAGAGGTCGAGCCCGGCGGGCAGCCTGCCCTGATCGGCCAAACGGCCGAGAGCGGCGACGATGTCTTCACGAAATTGGTTGAACAGGTTCATCTCGGCACTTTTCGAAACGTTTGTGGCTGGACCAAGAGCCCCTCTCCCGCGACTGCGGGAGAGGGGCTATTCCCATCGATCCTCGACAGGCGGCGACCTGTGTCACGGCGATTCCTGCATGTCGAACAGGCGGCGATGCTCGTCCAGGGCGTTGCGGTCGGTCATCCCGGCAATATAGTCGGCGACGGCGCGGGCGGTGCCGGCCCGGCCCTTGCCGTCACAGCAACGCTGCCATTCGGGCGGCAGGCATTCGGGCTCTTCGGTCAGCAGGCGGAACAGATCCTTGACCACGCGCCGCGCCTTGCTGGTCATCCGGTTGACGTTGTAATGCCGGTACATGTTGGCGAACAGAAAAGCCTTCAGCGCCGCATCATTGGCCCGCATCTCGTCGGAAAAGGCCACCAGCGGCCGCCCCAGTCGGCGCACCTGGTCGACGCTTTGGGGCGCATAGAGGGCAATCCGCCGCTTGGTTTCGTCGATCAGGTCGCACACCATCAGCCCGATCAGCCGGCGCACCGCTTCGTGGATATGCAGGCTCTCATCGATGTCGGGATGCTCCGCCTTGACCTGGGCGAACACCGGCCCCACCAGCGGCACCTCTGCCAAATCGCGCATGGCGAACAGGCCGGCCCGCAGGCCGTCGTCGATGTCGTGGTTGTTGTAGGCGATGTCGTCCGACAGCGACGCTACCTGCGCCTCGGCGCTGGCGAAGCTGTCGAGTTCGAGGTCTTCCTTCTCGGCATAGCTGGCGATGGCCAGCGGCAGCGGCCTGGCGCCCGGAAAGCCGGTCAACGGGCCATTGTGCTTGACCAGCCCCTCGAGGGTTTCCCAGGTCAGGTTGAGCCCCTCGAATTCGTAGTAGCGCCGCTCCAGCTTGGTGACGATGCGCAACGACTGGGCGTTGTGGTCGAAGCCGCCGACCGCGGCAGTCATCTCCTGCAGCGCCTCTTCGCCGGCATGGCCGAACGGCGTGTGGCCGAGATCATGGGCCAGGGCCAGGGCCTCGGCCAGATCCTCGTCGAGCCCGAGGACCCGGCAGATCGAGCGGGCGATCTGCGACACCTCGAGGCTGTGGGTCAGCCGGGTCCGATAATTGTCGCCCTCGTGATAGACGAAGACCTGGGTCTTGTATTTGAGCCGGCGGAAGGCCTCGCAGTGGATGATCCGGTCGCGGTCGCGCTGAAAGGGCGACCGGGTCTCGCTGGCGGGCTCGGCATAACGGCGCCCGCGGCTGTTCTCCGGGTCGCAGGCGTAGGGCGCGAGAATTCTGCTGGTGGTCATGGCTTGCGGACACTAACCGCTGACGCGGCCGGGTTCAACCCCACCCTCTCCGTCTCTTGGGGAGCGCAAGGCTCGGCTGTCGCCATTCCCGCCTGCGCCACGCCCGCCCATGGCCAAAGCCGACCATGTTAATAATATGATAATGTAAATATGTTAACTATAGCACGAGCGGTCTATTAACCTAAACTTCTTGATAAAACAATTATCCCCCTATACAAACAACATAATGACTGGCCGCATTTTTCCAAGACTGTCCTGTACCTATCATATTTGATGTCACCGACAGGGCGATGGGCATGACCCCAGCACCGCGAACTTCCGACACTTTTTATGCCTACCAATGGGCTATCCTTTGTATTGCCCTACTAACGCTCGGCGGTGTTGTCGCTTCCACCCTGTTTCACGAGCATCAGCAGATACGGGCCCAGGAAAGCGAACGGCTGGCAATCCAGGCCGAGATTATCGAAAAGAACCTGGTGCCGCAGCTCCGTCTGGCCAATCGCATTATCGAGGGAATCCTGCGCAACTTACCGGCCTGGCGGGCCGAACAGGACGGGTTCAAACGGGCCAATCGCGAGTTGCAGGTCATCAACGACAATGTGATCGGCATCCGCCCCATTCTGATCATTCAGGCCGATGGCACGGTGATCGCATCGAGCAACCAGACGCTCGTCGGCATGAACTTTTCTGAACGTGAATACTTCAAGACGGCGGCCCAAGACCCAGACCCAAGGATCTTTCACGTCAGCAGTCCATTCAGAACCGTGCTTGATACTTTCGTGATCAGCCTGTTTCGGACGATCCAAGGCCCCCATGGGGAATTCGACGGCATTGTCATTGTTAGCGCGATTCCCGAGTATTTTGCCACCCTGCTGGATTCCGTCCGTTACACGCCGGACATGTGGACATCGATCGCCCATGGCGATGGCAAACTCTTCCTGCGGTCGCCGGATGGGCCGGGGTTCGCCGGCATGGATCTCGCCAAGCCCGGCACCTATTTCACGCGTCATCTGGCAAGCGGCCGATCGGCAAATGTGTTCGAGGGAACCTCGACGCTGACGGGCGAGCGGCGCCTGTTGGCTTTGCGCACCATCCAGCTGACGACGCCGCCGATGGACAAGCCTCTGGTGGTCGCGGTGACGCGGGATTTGCTGGCTCTTTTTGCGCCCTGGCGAAGAAGCCTTTACATGCAAGCCGCGTTGTTTGGCTTGATATCGATCTTCAGCCCGCTGGTCTTATTGATCGTGCAGCGGTGGCGGCGCGATCAATCAATAGCCCGCAGGAAGGCTGAAGACACGATAAACGAACTGGGGTTCCTGCAACGCGGTCGCACCGAAGCACTGCTGGAACTGCCCCGGGCATCGGAGGCATTAGACGAAGTCTCATTCCTTGCCTATCCGCCTTTTACCCACACCTACTAGATATTGAATCTCTCGGATGGGCCGCATTATCCGCTTGACACCCACAGGTGGCGGGCGTAATGTGTGGGTGTGAAGCGGATAATGGAGATGGAAATGCAGATGCAA
>CAIOJO010000277.1 GCA_903858635.1 uncultured Telmatospirillum sp.
CCAAGGGATAAGAGACAAGCAGTTTGTTCTTTACTATCAGCCCCAGGTCGATGGCGAACACGGCGTGATGGGCGCCGAGGCCCTGCTGCGCTGGCGGCACCCGCATCGAGGCCTGGTGGGGCCGTCCGAATTCATTCCTTTAGCCGAAGAAACGGGGCTCATTCTGCCGTTGGGATATTGGGTGCTGGAAACGGCCTGTCTGCAGATGGTCGACTGGGCGAACCGACCGGAAGCGGCCCATCTGACCATGGCGGTGAATGTCAGTGCCCGGCAGTTCCGGCAAGCGGATTTCGTCGAGCAGGTGTTGGCCGTGATGCAACGAACTGGTGCGGATCCACGGAAACTGAAGCTGGAACTCACCGAAAGCATGCTCTTGGACAATATCGAGGACGTGATCGCCAAAATGAACGCGTTGAAGTCCCGGGGCTTTAGCTTTTCGCTGGACGATTTCGGCACCGGCTATTCATCGCTGTCCTATTTGAAGCGTCTGCCTCTGAGCCAGTTGAAGATCGACCGTTCCTTCGTCCGCGACGTGCTTGTAGACGTCAACGACGCGGCAATCGCGCATACCATTGTGGCCCTTGCCCAGAGCCTGGGTCTGACGGTCATTGCCGAGGGCGTGGAAACAGAGGAACAACGGGAATTCCTGGCACACCAGGGATGCGACACCTACCAGGGATACCTGTTCAGTCGGCCACTGCCGACGGCAGACTTCGGGCGGTTCCTGGTGCCGGACTAAGGCTTGCTTCCGCGAATGCGGGCTAGGGCGTCCGACGATGCGCGTCCCAGTGCCGTTCGAGATTGGCGATCAGCGCCGGGCTGAAATGGCAATAGGCCTGCTCGCGGGCGTAGACCGCCATATAGCTGCGAAACAGGTCGAGCGGCTCCTGGCTGATACGGAAGGCCCGCCGGTTGCCGACGGCGCTGACCACCCCGGACCCGGCAAAGCCGGCCACGGCGCGTTCGATGGCCTGGTCCATCGCGCCCGGCGCCACCGTCTCGTCGCAGATCAGGCGTCCCTCGGGACTGTCGCAGGGGATGGCCCGCTCGCGCTGGATCGCCTGGCGGGCGATGCGATCGCCGGTGAACCGCGGCAGCCTGAGATTGGCGGCACCCGGGATGATGCCCTCTTTGCGGGCCGGCAAGGTCATATAGGCGTCGGTCTCGGCAATCACATAGTCGCAGACCAGCAGAACCTGACAGTGGCCACCGATGGCGAATCCCTCGACCGCGGCAATCCACAGCTTTTCAATGCCGGTGCCGCCGTATTCGTCGGGCGGCGGGCCGTCGGCTTTGGCAAGCCCGCGATAGATCTTGTTCACATAGCCGAGGTCGCGCTGCAGGTACCAGATATAGGGGATTCGACCGTGGTAGAGATGGGTCAGGTTGATACCCGCCCCGAACACGCGGCGGCGGTATTTCGGATGATCGACCGGGGCGCCCCGCAGCACCACGATCTCCGACGCCCGGTCCATCAGGGCCAGGTCGACGCAGGTTTCCATGGCATCCAGCGTGCCGTGATCTTCGGCGTTCAAGAACCGCGGGTTGGCGAAACTGACGACGGCGGCGCGGCCATCGCGGCGCACCGACGCGCCGGCAAGCTCGACGACGCCGTCTTGTTCGAATTGTCCGGCCAGCGCCGCCGCTTCCGGTCGCGGCAGCAACATGGCATGGCAGAGATGCGTCCCCGTTCGCCGGTTCGCCAGGACGGCGGATAGAAACAGGCCCTGGTCGATCTCGGCACCGCTCCGATCCTGCTGCAGGCGTCCGTCTTCGGCCGCGATGTCCTGGGCGCTGGGCAGCAGACCGGGAACCGCATCGGCGGCAGCGCCGACCAGATCCTCGACCCGAACAGGACGGGACAGCCGATCGGTCAGGACGTCATAGACCGCCTCGACGTGATCCTCGAGGAAACGGCAGCGCGCCTGCCGAGCGGCTTCCTGGATCACGGCGGCGGCGGCGCACTCCTTTTCATTGCGACGCGCCGCGAGCGGCAAGCGCCCCATCAGTCGCGCCGATTTGAGCCAGAAATCGGAATAGCTGCGCAGATCCGAGGTGAACGCCAGGCTGGGCTCCGGCAACGCCTCGTGCCATGCGGCCGCGGCGTCGGTCGGAAGTCCGGCCGCGGTCAACAGGCTCGTCCGGACCTGGGGGGCGTCGCAACTTGGCATGGCATCTTCCACAGCAGTTCGGCTCGCGATGGGCGAGCCCTCGGCCTGGAGATGGGCCCACACCGCGCCCGTGTCCAGGGGCAACCTCTGTTCGGCCTGGTAAAACCGTTTACGGCGTGCGCAAGCAGTCCGGTTGGCCACCGGCACCATTCTATGGTTGCAAATAACAGTATGGGCATAATATCCTAATTACAGTTATCCATGTTACACTATTTACATCCAACACATATTGCCTGAAATCGACCGTTGCTTTTGCCTGCAGGGGCCATTGGATGCAGTATGGCTGATTTTATCTTGGCAGGCGGTCGGAAGTCGTCATGACATTGGTTTTGGACAGCAAGGACAAGGACAGGGGAATTGCCCGCGCATTGCTCGGGCTGGTGATGGTCGCGGTGGTGCCCTTGCTGGTCTTTGGCGGCGGTGTCGCCTGGATGATCGTCGACCAGAAGCGGGCGGCGGTCGCCGAAGAACTGAAGAGCACGGCCCGGGCGATGCGGGTGACCGTCGATCACGATCTGCTCAGTCAATTTGCCGCGATGGAATTCCTGGCCTCCGATACCAGCATCGATGCCCGCAACTTCATGATCTTCCACGGCGAAGCGTTGCGGGCCATCGAGGCGCGCCACGAATGGCGCAATGTCGTTCTCATCGACCCGCAGTCCGACGAGATCGTCGCCAGCGCTTTGCCGAAGTCCAACGCACCATTGTCGGCTGCCGCGCGGGCCGCGGTGGACGACGTCGTCAGAACGGGCAAGCCGATGATTGGCGGCCTGTCGGCCGGCAAGATCGTGCAACAACCGTTCGTCCTCCTGCTGGCGCCGGTTATCCGCGGCGGCGAAGTTGTCTTCGTGCTGTCGGTTGCCATGGACCCGAAGCCGCTCAACGACGTCTTCGCCGAGCAGCACCTGCCCCCATCCTGGACCGCCGCTGTGCTGGACGGTCACCTTACCTTGGCGGGACGATCGCGCGATGCCGAGCGGTTTGTCGGCCAGAGGGCCACCCCGACCCTGGCAGACCGGATCGCCGCCAGCGACAGCGGCATGTTCACCGCATTGAATCAGGAAGGCGCCACCGTCTACACGGTGTTCAGTCGCTCGCCGGCCACCGGCTGGACGGTGGCGCTCGGCATTCCGGCGGCCGAAGTTGAACAGCCGATCCATCGAGTGCTGATGGGTTTGGCGGCAGCGGCAGCCGGCCTGGTCATTCCCGGATTGATTCTCGCCGGGACGGTCGGCAGAGGGATCATCCGCCGCCGGCGCGCCTACAGAGAGAGCCGCGATCATTATCGCCTGTTGATCGAAGGCGTCCGGGACTATGCCATCTACCAGGTCAGTCCCGAGGGCCTGGTCGAAACCTGGAACACCGCGGCCGAACGGATGAAAAGGTATAAGGCCGAGGACATCATCGGTCGCAGCATCTCTTGCTTTTATCCGCCCGAAGAGGTTGCCGCAGGCCTGCCGGCCCAGGTTCTGGCCATCGCGCGGCGCGACGGACGATGCGAGACGGAAGGTTGGCGGGTCAGGTCCGACGGCTCGAGATTCTGGGCGAGCATCGTCGTGACCGCCCTTTACGATCACGAGGGCAACCTGACCGGCTTTGCCAAGATCACCCGCGACATCACGGAACGCCGACAGGCCGAAGCGGCCCTGAAGAACAGCGAAGAGCGGATGCGCCGGTTCTTCGAGCGCCAACTGGTCGGCATGGCGATAACCTCGCCGCAAAAGGGCTGGCTGCAGGTCAATGATCGGCTGTGCGAGATGATCGGCTATTCGCGTGACGAACTGAGCCGCCTGACCTGGGCCGAAATAACCCATCCGGACGACCTGCCGGCCGACCAGGCGCAGTTCGAGCTTCTGCTGGCCGGCGACATCGATGCCTATTCCGTTGAGAAGAGGTTCATTCGCAAGGACCGGTCGGTGGTGCACACCGAGCTTTCGGTGGGCTGCGTCCGCCACCCGGACGGATCCGTCGATTACGTTCTGGCGCTGCTGGCCGACACCACGGCGACGGTTGAAGCAAGCAAGGCGCTGGCCAAGGCCAAGACCGAAGCCGAACGGGCCAATCTCGCCAAGTCGAAGTTCCTGGCGGCGGTCAGCCACGATATGCGCCAGCCGGTGCAGTCCCTGGTGCTGCTGCTGGCCACCCTCGAAGGCGAGGTCGCCGGCCAGCCGGAGGCGGCGAAAACCATCGGAATGATGAAGTCGGCGGTGTCCGGCATCAATGGCCTGCTGTCCAGCACCCTGGATGTCTCGCGGCTCGATGCCGGGGTGGTGGCGCCGGTGATGGAGGGGATCGACGTCGGTGCCATGGTTGCAAGACTGGCCGGAGAATATGCCCTGTTGGCGGACGGCAAGGGCTTGGCGTTTCGCTCGCTGCGGCGGAGTTTGTGGGCGCGGAGCGACCCCGCCCTGGTGGAACGGATCCTGCGCAACCTGATCGAGAATGCCCTCCGTTACACGGTGCAAGGCGGCATCCTGGTCGGCATTCGGCAACGCGGCGAACGCGTCCGCATCGACGTGGTCGACACCGGCATCGGCATCCCCGCCGACAAACAGAGCGAAATATTCGAGGAATTCTACCAGGTGAACAATCCGGGCCGCGACAGCCGCCAAGGCCTGGGTCTGGGATTGGCCATCGTCTCTCGCCTCAGCCGTTTGCTGGGAGCCGAGCTCGAGGTCGCCTCGCGACTGGGGACCGGCAGCCGCTTCTCGCTGCTCCTGCCCGGCGACCGTGACGCGCGGCCGGCCGCGGAAGGCCGGTCGGCGCCCGACTTCACGCAATCCCACGACCGCATCCTCATTGTCGAGGACGACGATTTCCTGCGCGAATGCCTGCAAATCATGCTGGAACGATGGGGCTACCAGGTTCTGGCCGCCGCCCAGGGCGAGCAAGCCCTGGATATTGCCGCCCGGGAAGGCTGGCGATTCGACGCCGTCATTGCCGACCATCGGCTGGGATTCGGGCTTACCGGCGCCGCCACCGCCAAGGAAATCGAGCGGCAGGCCGGCCGGCCCTTCCCCGTCGTGGTGCTCACCGGTGATACCGCCATGGAACGCATTGCCGAGGTCCATGCCAGCGGCTATGCCATGCTGCACAAGCCGGTGGCGCCGGACGATCTGCGCCGTACGCTAGACGCGCTGCTGCGGGTCAGGGAACGGTCTTCGTTTCCCTGATCCGGGAATAAGGTTCACCGCTTCGGACTTCCAAATCCGCTTCGACTTGCCTAAATAACCGAAAGGATGGTTTGACGACCACCGCCCGAGACCGGTCCACCAGGAGAATTGCATGGAAGCCCTCGTCGCCGATCATCATGTCAGCCTGACCGAAAGCGCTGCCATGCGCGTGCAGACCTTGCGGCAAATGGAAGGCGACAGCGCGTTGATGTTGCGTCTGTCCGTCTCGGGGGGCGGCTGCTCCGGCTTCTCCTACGGTTTTACCCTCGACCGCGAGGTCAATGCCGAAGACCGCATCTTCGAACAGCACGGGGTGAGCATCGTGGTGGACGAGGCCTCGCTCGAGCTGTTGGCGGGCGCCACCATCGACTTCGTCGAGGACCTGATGGGCAGTTCGTTCACCGTTTCCAACCCGAACGCCAGCTCGACCTGCGGCTGCGGCACGTCGTTCTCGGTCTGAGGCCTAGCCTTGGCTTTGGCCCTCGCCGGGCGAGGGCTATCATAGACCTAGCGCCGGCTGGGCATCCGCGTGCCGGGTGGAAACCAGTTGGTGCAGAGGGTGGCGGTGCGCCGGTAGCTCTCCGGCGTATCGATGGTGCCATTCCGCTCCCGCAGTTCGCGCTGCATCGAGCCCCAAACCGGACGGATCGCGTCGATCAGAATGTCCGGCAGCCGCTGCAGGTCTTCGCGATGGGTCGTGATCATCGGGAACAGCCGGTGCACCGCCTCGCGCAGTCCGGCCCCAATGCGTGGCGCATAGGCCTGCAGAACACTGCGATTGATCGCCACATGCTGGTTCTCATGCTGGAGCACGACATTGTATTCGCAGGTACCGACCTGGTAGTTGGCGGCCACATAGACGTCCATCTCGGGATCACCGACCATCGCCTGGATGTCTTCCGCCCAAATGCAAATGCGACCATCGGGCAGACTGACGCTGTCGGCCCGCACCCGCAGCGAAACCTGGTCGTTGCGCCGGGTCAGCCCGAGAATGGCGCCCTCGGCGGGAGCCGTTTCGAAGGTATCGGAGAAACTCGCCAGGCCACGCAGGTCGAGGTCGTGGCGATAGACCAGACGCGGTTCCAGCACGTCCAGATGCACCGTCGGGTTGCGCGCCGCCGCCGACGGCGGCACGCATTGGGCCATCGCCGCGCCGTCCGGCAGGACCGCGAGCAGCATCAGCCCCAGCAGGACCCGCGCCACGCCACACCGCACCACCGTCTCCCTGCCCGTCTCCGCCCTCGACCGCACGCATCGATCAGATCGTGCCTTGATGAATCTGCCTGTTCGTTGACAGAATAGGCGATGAAAATTGCCACATGGAACGTCAATTCGGTCAAGGCCCGGCTCAGCCATTTGATGGGTTGGCTGGACAGCGCGCGGCCCGACGTCGTGCTCCTGCAGGAAACCAAATGCGTCGACGGCGACTTCCCGCGCCTCGAGCTGGCCAGCGCCGGCTGGCATTTGGCCCTGCGCGGCCAGAAGACCTATAACGGGGTGGCGGTTCTGTCGCGCCTGCCGATCGTCGAGGAGGTGCGGGAACTGGACGGCGATGCCGGCGAAGCACGTTACATCGAAGCCAAGTTGCAGAACGGCGTCCGGGTGGCCTCGATCTACGTGCCGATGGGCCAATCCACCGAGTCCGACCGTTTCCCCTTCAAGCTGGCCTTCCTCGACGCCGTGCGGCAGCGGGCCGAAACCCTGCTCGACGGGGAGGAGCCCTTCGTCCTGGGCGGCGACTACAACGTGGCGCCGGAGCCTGCCGACGTCTTCGATGCGAAGGCGATGGAGGGCCAGGTGCTGTTCCATCCGGAGGAGCGTCGGCGCTTCCGCCGCCTGTTGTTCCTGGGCCTGACCGATGCCTATCGGGCGTTCCATCCCGAACCGCACCGCTACAGCTGGTGGGACTACCGGGCGGGAGCCTGGCAGCGCGATCTCGGCCTGCGCATCGACCATCTGCTGCTGTCGCCGCAGGCCGCCGACCGCCTGCTCGCCGCCGACATCGACAAGGGCCCGCGCGCCCTCGACAAATGTTCCGACCACACCCCGGTGTGGTGTGAACTGGCGATGTGACCAGAATTGAGAAATTAAACCGCCAAGGCGCAGAGGCGCAAAGGCATTGCGCCGCAGGCATCTATTCACTCCAACTTCCCCGGCATGACCCCGGATCGACTCTGCTGCCTTGGCGTCTTTGCGTCTTGGCGGTTAACTATTCCCGCCCCAGATCGCGCTCCGCCAGCAGGGCGCGCATGGCGCGCAGAAGCGCGAACATGCCGGAAAGCTTGTGCGGACCCCAGTCGGCATGGGCCAGGTCGTCGACGATGAACAGCCGGGCCGACCCGCAGCGCCTTCTGGCTGGGAATGTCGGGAATCAGAACGGTGAAGCCGGCGGCGGCCAGGGTGGCGGCGAAGCTCCGCAGTCGCGGATCGTCCTTGCCCTGTTCGGCGGCGCCCGGAACCGCCACCAGTCCGGCACCCGTGGCCCCCTCGGCCGCGTAGAGATCCCCCTTATGGGGCCGACCGGCCACCGTATAGGCGACCGCCTCGTGCTCGGCCGGGACGCCGCCGCCGACCAGCCGGCTGAGGACCACCGCCGCCTCGACCCAGGGCCGGGCCGCCCAGCCGCCAACGGCCAGGGCGGCCATCAGAAGGATGAGAGTCAAAGCTCGAATGGGGAGCAGCCCCCTCACCCAACCCTCTCCCCCTGAAGGGGGCGAGGGCTCACGCCAATAGCCCCCTCGCCCCGCTTGCGGGGAGAGGGCTGGGGTGAGGGGCGCTCACGCAATCCTACCGATTACCGCTCGACCTGACTCACGTCGCGCACCGCCCCCTTGCTGGCGCTGGTGGTCATGGCCGCGTAGGCCCTGAGCGCCGGCGATACCTGGCGGGTCCGCCCGACCGGCTTCCAGGCATCGGCCCCTTTGGCCTGCATCGCCGCCCGGCGCCGCGCCAAGTCTTCGTCCGACAGCCGCACCGCAATGCGGCGCTCGGGAATGTCGATGTCGATGATGTCGCCGGTCTCGATCAGGCCGATGGCTCCGCCTTCCGCCGCCTCGGGCGACACATGCCCGATCGACAGCCCCGAGGTGCCCCCCGAGAATCGCCCATCGGTCACCAGAGCGCAGACCTTGCCCAGGCCGCGGCTCTTCAGATAGCTGGTCGGATAGAGCATTTCCTGCATGCCGGGGCCGCCCTTGGGGCCCTCGTAGCGAATGATCACCACGTCGCCGGCCTTGACCGCGCCACCGAGGATCTTGGCCACCGCCTCCTCCTGGCTCTGGCAGATCACCGCTGGCCCGGAAAACACCAGCGACTCGGCCGAAACCCCGGCCGTTTTGACGATGCAGCCCTCGAGAGCGATGTTGCCGAACAGCACGGCCAAGCCGCCGTCCTTGCTGTAGGCATGGGCCATGTCACGGATCACCCCGGCGCTGCGGTCGAGATCAAGCTCGGCATAGCGCTGGCTCTGGCTGAAGGCCTCGGTGGTGCGCACGCCGCCGGGCGCCGCCCGGTACATCTGATGGACCACCGGCGCCCCGCTGCGCTTGATGTCCCATTGGTCGAGGGCCGCTCCCATGCTGGCGGTGTGGGCGGTGGGCACATCGCGATGGATCAGCCCGGCCCGATCCAGTTCGCCCAGGATCGCCATGATGCCGCCGGCCCGGTGGACGTCCTCCAGATGGACGTCGGCAACGCTCGGCGCCACCTTGCACAGGTTGGGCACCCGCCGCGACAGGCGGTCGATATCGGCCATGCCGAACGGCACCCCGGCCTCGCTGGCGGCGGCCAGAAGATGCAGCACGGTGTTGGTTGAACCGCCCATCGAGATGTCCAGCGTCATGGCGTTCTCGAACGCCTCGAAGCTGGCGATCGATCGCGGCAGAGCGGTAGCGTCGTTGCCTTCGTAATAGCGCTTGGCCAGATCGACGATGACCCGGCCGGCCTTGAGAAACAGTTCCCGGCGGTCGGCATGGGTAGCCAGCAGCGAACCGTTGCCGGGTAGGGACAGGCCCAGAGCCTCGGTCAGGCAGTTCATCGAATTGGCGGTAAACATGCCGGAGCAGGAGCCGCAGGTGGGGCAGGAGGAGCGTTCATATTCGGCTGCCTCGGCGTCGCTCACCTTGTCGTCGGCGGCGGCGATCATCGCGTCGATCAGGTCGACCGCCAGCACCTTGTCGCCCCGCTTGACCTTGCCGGCCTCCATCGGACCGCCCGACACGAAGACGGCCGGAATATTGAGGCGCAGCGCCGCCATCAGCATACCCGGGGTGATCTTGTCGCAATTCGAGATACAGACCAGCGCGTCGGCGCAATGGGCGTTGACCATATATTCGACGGAGTCGGCGATCAGCTCGCGCGACGGCAGCGAATAGAGCATTCCGCCATGGCCCATGGCGATGCCGTCGTCGACCGCGATGGTATTGAACTCCTTGGCCACACCGCCCGCCTTTTCCACCTCGCGGGCCACCAACTGGCCAAGGTCCTTGAGATGGACATGGCCGGGAACGAACTGGGTGAATGAGTTGGCGATGGCGATGATCGGCTTGCCGAAATCCTCGTCCGTCATGCCGGTGGCCCGCCACAGGCCGCGGGCGCCGGCCATGTTGCGGCCATGGGTGGAAGTCCGGGAACGATATTCAGGCATCGACGCAATTCCTCGACGGATCAGCTGCGGGGACAAGGAGGTGTTGGGCAAAACATAGCGACGCCGGCCATTGAGGAAAAGCCCGAAACTTTGCCCTTTTTTTGCCGTCTTCCGGATCGATCCTGACCAGTCCGGCTGGCTCAATCGAGGGACCACATGTCGCATCCTAGCGTCCGGCTCCTGATCTCCTGCGTCGTCTTCGGCGCCTGGGGATTCGGGTCGGCCGCCGCCGCTCCGCCCGGGCGGGACTGGGTCTGCACCTTTGCCGAGGAATTCGATGCACCCGACCTCGACCCATCGCGCTGGGCGACGCCTCCCGTGGTCGCGGCCGAGGCCGGACTGCCCGGGCGCTTCCTGCTGAGCGACGGTGCCCTGCATCTGGTCCTGCGCCCGGACGGCCACCGGCCGTGGACCTCGACCCGCCTGTCGACGCGCGGGTTCCACCAGACCTTCGGCTATTTCGAGGTGCGGCTGCGCTACGCCCGGTCGACCGGGCTGGCCAATGTGTTCGGCCTGAGCACCGACCATCCGGTGACGACGGGCGGCCTCGACATCGCCGTCATCGAAGGGACCTATCCCAGCGGCGTGGCGGTCCATCTGAGACGCCTCGGCCGTGCGGCGAGCGGCGCCAGACGGATCTTGGCGGGAATCGACCTGTCGGCCGAATACCACCTCTATGCCCTGGAATGGCGCCCCGACAGCCGGGGCCTGCCCAATCTTGTCTGGTATGTCGACGGCAGCCCCGTGCACAGAGCCTCCTGCTCCGAATGCACGCAACCGATGCAGCTGCGGCTGGAGACCGTCGTCACCGCCTGGGACGGCCCCTTTGCCCCAGTAAGGGACGGCGCTTCGATGGACGTGGACTATGTCCGGGTCTATCAGTTGCCGCGACTGCTGGGACGCGAGACGACCAAACCCCGGCACGGTGCGACCCGCAAATGAGGCTTCGGAAACCTCATGGCAGAATCGCACAGGGCTCACTCCTACCGGCGATCAGCCAATTATTACAAACGACACATTATTAAAACTAAGCATAAGTTTTTGACCGCCGACGACTTGAAACAGCGAATGCACAGCGAATAACCGCTCTTTGTTTATAGTACACCTTCCTCCCCTAATGCGCTTATGCTAGATATCCTCTTCGGCCGGCTGTCTCCCGGTGCCATGAGAGTGGACGCCCTTGGGCACCGTTGCTTCGGTAAACGCAGGGGGAGTGCGTAATGGCAGGTATCAGCAAGGTGGAGATCACCCCCGGCGTCATCTGGGTCGAGGTGCCGGCGGCCGATCTGCGAATCCTCTGCGGCTGTCCGGCCGACAGCGTGAAGCATCTGATGCGGCGCGGCATGATCCAGACCGTCGAAGTGGACGGGGTGCGCTGCGAAACCGGCCCCAACGCGATTCTGTTATGCGACGTGCTGATCCAGAACGGGGCGGTGTGCAATCTGGCGGAGTTTCCCGTCCTGCAAATGCTTTACCGGCAGGGCATGATCCTGCCCGGCCACCCCAACAACAAGGGCAACCGCCCGTTGCTGATCGGCCGGCGGGACGTCCTGGTGTCGCAGATGCAATACATCTACCGGGGCAATTACGGACTGATTTCCGAGGAAGAGATGGCCGCCGCCGGCGTCGCGCCGGACGAGGCGCGGGCCTTGATGCGGCTCAAACTGCGATTCGCCTTCGGCCGCATCCAGCATCCCCAGGAACTGCTCGACAGCGTCGTGCTGGGCGACGAGCCCGACGGCGTCCCGGTCAAGAACGGCGTCAGCGTGCGCCACACCGGCTTGAACCGCTTCGAGTTCGCCTACAAGGACGAACGGGTCGAGGTCGATCTGAACCTGCCCGCCTTCGAGGGCTATGAATGCCCCTATCCGCTGGGGGCCTCGCAGTTCCGGCGCGAGTATTTCGCCGTGGTGCACTCCGGCGAAGGGGACGGCTGGGATCCACGCCGACCGACCATGGGTTCGATCCTGGTCTATCAGGGCCGCATCTTCCTGGTGGATGCCGGCCCCAACCTCGACTACACGCTGACGGCGCTTGGCATCGGCGTCAACGAGATCGAAGGGATCTTCCATACCCATGCCCATGACGATCACTTTGCCGGCCTGACCACGCTGATCCAGGGCGACCACCGGCTGAAATATTTCGCCACGCCGCTGGTCCGGCTGTCGGTCACCAAGAAGCTGGCCGCCCTGCTCAATATCGAGGAAGAGGAATTCGGCGACTACTTCGAGGTGATCGACCTCTGCCCGGAAACCTGGAACGATATCGACGGTCTCGAGGTGCGGCCGGTGATGTCGCCGCACCCGGTCGAGACCACCATCATGTACTTCCGCACCATGGCCAGCGGCGGCTGGCAAAGCTACGCCCATTTCGCCGACATCGTCGCATTGAACACCCTGCACGAGATGATCACCGAAGACCCGTCGCAGCCCGGCATCAGCCGGTCCGACTACCTTACGGTGAAGGAGCGTTACCTCGAACCGGCCACGGTGAAAAAGGTCGACATCGGCGGCGGCCTGATCCATGGCGAGGCCGTCGATTTTCGCCATGACCGATCCGGCAAGATCATCCTGGCCCATACCGCGCGCAAATTGACCGACGACGAAAAGCGCATCGGTTCGGGGGCTTCCTTCGGGACCGTCGACGTCCTGGTGGCCAGCCGCCGCGATTTCATCTGGCGCTCGGCTGCCGCATTCCTGCACGCCTATTTCCCATCGGTGTCGGGCGATCACCTGAACGCGCTGCTCAACAACCCGATGCTGTCCTTCAACCCCGAGACCATCCTGCTGAAGGAAGGCAAGCACCACGGCAGCATCTTCCTGCTGCTGACCGGCCAGGTCGAAATGCTGAGCGCCGACAGCACCTTCCGCAGCACCTTGTCGGCCGGGGCCCTGTTGGGCGAAATCACCGGCCTGCATGGCCTGCCACCGCTGGAGACCTACCGCGCCGTCAGCTTCGTACAGGCGCTGGAAATCCCCTGCGACCTCTACGTGGCGTTCGTCCAGCGCCACAGCCTGTTCCCGGAAATCGTCCGCCTCATGGAAGGCCGCGAATTCCTTCGCAAGACCTGGCTGTGCAGCGGCGTCGTCGCCACCCACACCTTGAACGCCATCGCCAATTCGATGACCGCGCAGCTGTTCGAGGCAGGCCAAGTGCTGGACAACCATGTCAGCATGATCGGCCTGGTCCAGTCCGGCCGGGTCATCCGGAAACTCGCCGAAACCGAGGTGGAGACCCTGGTCGCCGGCGATTTCTTCGGCGAGGAAGGAGCTGTCTTCCATGCCCCGGCCTACACCCAGTTGGTCGCCGCAACGGCGGCGCGGATCCTGTTCATTCCCTCGGCATTGCTGCAAGCGATCCCCAATGTGCGCCTGAAGCTGCTGGAAGGCTTCGAGCGGCGCACCCGGACGCGGGCCGCCACCACCGTCGACAGCCACAGCTTGCTGGCCTGGCGCGACGACTACTCGGTCAATGTCCAGAGTGTCGACAAGCAGCATAAGAAGCTGGCGGCGATGGCCAACCGGTTGCTCGAACAGGCGGCGGCGGGATTGGAACGCCCTGCCGTATGCGACGGCCTGGATCTGCTGGTCAATTACGTGCGGTATCATTTCAGCCAGGAAGAAAGCCTGCTGCGCCGCTACGGCTATGACGGCACGGCGCAACACGCGGCCAAGCACAAGCGTCTGCTGACCAAGCTGCAGGGTTTCATTGAGCAGTTCCGGGACGGCACGGTGAGCATCAATGAGCTGCTCGACTTCCTGCACCAGTGGGTGGTCAAACACATCGTCACCGATGACAAGGAATTCACCTCGTTCCTCAACGGCAAGGGCGTGTATTAGGGCGCATGCGTTCGCAGTGGATCACGTTCTTTTCTCGTCATCCCCCGACTTGATCGGGGGATCCATGGATTGCCGGGTCAAGCCCGGCAATGACGAATAAGAAGATTGCACTTGCACGGGCCCAGAGCGCGGGCTTGGTGTTGAATCAACCAGGATAGCGACGAAAGCTCCCTCCAGCCTGGAAGCGCGCCAGCGCGCGGCTTGATCGATGCGTCGTCTTGCCTTATCCTGCCAGCAACAGAAGAATGCAATATAATGCATAGGATTAGCGCCCTTTCGGGAGGAATAATCAATGACAGTCAGCCGGCGTAATGTGTTGCAGTACGGTTCGATGGCCGGCCTCACCTTGGCGGCGTCCAGCCTGCCGCGGTTCGCCATCGGACAAACCGCCAAGATCAAGATTGGCGTCATGCTGCCCTTTACCGGAACCTATGCCGCACTTGGCGAGCAGGGGCTCAACGGTCTCAAGCTGGCCCTGCAGGCCAATGGCAATCGCCTGGGTGGACGCGAAGTCGAGATCGTCACCCTCGACGACGAAGCCGATCCGGCCCGCGCCCCGGCCAATGCCACCAAGCTGATCAAGGGCGACAATGTCGACGTGCTGTACGGCACGGTGCATTCCGGCGTGGTCATGGGCATGGTCAAGGTGGCCCGCGAGAACGACACCCTGCTGGTCATCCCCAATGCCGGGGCCGGCGCCGCCACCGGGCCGATGTGCGCACCCAACATCTTCCGCACCTCGTTCTCCAATTGGCAGCCGGCTTTCCCGATGGGCAAGGTGGCCTATGACAAGGGCTATCGCACCGCGGTGGTGATGAGCTGGAAATACGGCGCCGGCGAAGAATCCAACGGTGGCTTCAAGGAAGGTTTCGAGGCCTTGGGCGGCAAGGTCATCAAGGAGATCTACGTCCCGTTCCCGGATGTGGAGTTCCAGGCCAATCTGGCCGAGATCGCCGCCGCCAAGCCCGACTGCGTCTATGTCTTCTTCGCCGGCGGTGGTGCCGTGAAGTTCGTCAAGGACTATGCGGCGGCCGGTCTCAAGCAGTCGATCCCGCTGCTGGGTGCCGGCTTCCTGACCGAGGGCACGCTGGAAGCGCAGGGCGAGGCGGCGGAAGGCCTGCTGACCACCCTGCATTACGCCGACGGGCTCGACCTGCCGACCAACAAGAAGTTCCGCGCCGACTACAAGAAGGCCTTCGGCAAGGAAGCCGATCTGTACGGCGTCCAGGCCTACGATTCCGGCATGCTGCTGGTCACCGGCTTCGGGGCGGTCAAGGGCGATACCAGGGCCAAGGCCGAGCTCTATGCGGCGATGGGCAAGACGGTGCTGGATTCGCCACGCGGACCGATCTCCTTCTCGGCCTCGCACAACCCGATCCAGGACATCTATCTGCGCCAGGTCAAAAAGGGCCAGAACGTCGTCCTCGGGGTGGCGCAGAAGGCGGTTGCCGACCCCGCGCGTGGTTGCAAGATGCAAGCCTGATAAGCATTTCCGTCCAAGGGCGAGCGTTGCACCCGCAGCGCTCGCCCTTTTTCTTAGGACCAGGACCCTTGTACGAGACCATCCTCCTGGCGATCGACGACGGCGTCGCCCTCCTGACGCTCAATCGCCCCGACAAGCTCAACAGCTTCAACGCCACCATGCATGCCGAACTGCGGCAGGCACTGCAACAGGTGGCGGCACCCGACAGCGGCGCCCGCTGCCTGGTGCTGAGCGGCGCCGGACGGGCTTTCTGCAGCGGCCAGGACCTGGCCGACCGCCGTTCCAAGGACGGCGAACCGCCGCCCGATCTCGGCCTGTCCCTCGACCAGCGCTACAACCCGCTGATCCGCGCCATCAAGGGCCTGCCGATGCCGGTGGTGGCCGCGGTCAATGGCGTGGCGGCGGGGGCCGGAGCCAATCTGGCGCTGGCCTGCGATATCGTCGTTGCGGCCCGCTCGGCCAGTTTCATCCAATCCTTCTGCCGGGTCGGCTTGATTCCCGATTCCGGCGGCACCTGGACGCTGCCGCGCCTGGTCGGCATGGCCCGGGCCACCGGGCTGGCCATGCTGGGCGACAAGGTGACGGCCGAGCAGGCGGCGAGTTGGGGCATGATCTGGCAATGCGTCGATGACAGGGCGCTGCCCGAGGTGGTGGCGCAACTGGCCCGCCGCCTGGCCGACATGCCGACCGCCGGGCTGGCCTTGACCAAGCGGGCCCTGAACGCTTCGGCGGCCAACAGCCTGGACGATCAATTGGACTTGGAACGCGATCTGCAGCGCCATGCGGGTCGCAGCGAGGATTACCGAGAGGGGGTCGCTGCCTTTCTGGACAAGCGCCCGCCCGTGTTCAAGGGGAAGTGACAATGGCCGCTCTACCGAAGGATACCGTGATTGCCGTGATCGGGGCCGGAGCCATGGGGGCCGGCATCGCCCAGGTGGCGGCCCAGGCCGGCTACCCGGTGCTGGTCTACGACGCCAAGGACGGAGCGGCCGCCGGCGGCATCGCCGGCGTCGGCGCCAGCCTCGCCAAGCTGGTCGACAAGGGCAAGATGGCGGCGGATCTGCGCCAGGCCATCATTTCCAGACTCACCGCGGTCGACAGTTTGGCCGCCCTCGCCCCGGCCGGGCTGGTGATCGAGGCGATCGTCGAGGATCTGGCGGTCAAGCGCTCGGTGTTCCAGCAGCTGGAAGACATTCTCGGCGAAGGCGCCATCCTCGCCACCAACACCTCGTCGATCAGCATCACGGCGATCGCCAACGGCCTCAAGCGTCCCGGCCGGCTGGTCGGCATGCATTTCTTCAATCCGGCCCCGCTGATGGCCCTGGTCGAGGTGGTGTCCGGCCTGACCACCGACGCCGGCGTCGCCCAGGCCGTCTACGACACCGCCGCCGCCTGGGGCAAGAGCCCGGTGCATGCGAAATCGACCCCGGGCTTCATCGTCAATCGGGTGGCCCGCCCGTTCTATGGCGAAGCCTTGCGGGTGCTGCAGGAACAGGGCGCCAGCGTTCCCACCATCGACGCCGTGGTGAAGGAGGCCGGAGGCTTCCGTCTGGGGCCGTTCGAGCTGATGGACCTGATCGGCCACGACATCAATTTTGCCGTCACCAATTCGGTGTGGCGGGCCTATTTCAATGACCCCCGCTACCAGCCCTCGCTGATCCAGCAGGAGCTGGTCGAGGCCGGTTGGCTGGGTCGCAAGACCGGCCGCGGCTTCTATGAATACGGCGGCAGCGCGCCGGCGCCGCAGCCGGCAACGGCGGCGGCGGCATCGCGGCCGGCCCGCGTCGCGGTATCGGGGCCGATGGCCGACCACCCGCTGGCGGCGCGGCTGAAGGCCGCCGGCATCGCGCTGGAAAGCTGCCCCGGCGACGATGCCTTCCTGCAGGCCGACGGGGTCCGCCTGGCGCCCAGCGACGGCCGCCCGGCCACCCTGCGCGCCGCCCAGGATGGGATTGCCGATCTGGTGCTGTTCGACCTGGCGCTGGACTTCGGCAGCTGCCAGCGCCTTGCGGTGAGCGTCGCCGACCAGGCCTCGGTCACGGCGCTGACGGCGGCGGCCGGCCTGTTGCAGGCGGCGGGCATCGCGGTTTCCCTGTTCAACGACGTGCCGGGGTTGATCCTCACCCGCACCGTCGCCATGCTGGCCAACGAGGCGGCCGAGGCGGTGCATCACGGCATCGCCCTGCCGGCCGATGTCGACACCGCCATGCTGAAGGGCGTCGGCTACCCGACCGGCCCACTGGCCTGGGCCGACCGCATCGGCCTGGGCCGGGTGGTGGCCGTGCTCGACAACCTGCAGCAGACCTACGGCGAAGACCGCTACCGCCCCTCGCCCCTGCTGCGCCGCAAGGCAGCGGCCGGACGGGGCTTCCACGGCTAGGCTGTGCAGCGGAGCGCGACCCGGCGGGGAAGAGTTAACCGCCAAGACGCAAAGACGCCAAGGCATCAGAGTCTATCAGGTGTGATGCGGGGAAACCGGAGTGAATAGATGCCTGCGGCGCAATGCCTCTGCATCTTTGCGGTTCAATTTCTCTATTCAGTTTGGTGACTATGCTTGAATAAATACCGACGGACATCCACGGATGAACACCGACAAGTCCATTAATTTCGTCCAATTTGTCCGTGTGCCGCGAAGCGGCATCTGCGTTCGTCCGCGTTGCTTTGATTGGCACTGCCATTTTGACCTGCCCAGCTCTCACTGTAAGCCTGGGGACGCAATGGCGTAGCAGCGGATGAGGTACTGGCGCCTTCTCAAAGGGGCCGACTCCGTGCTATGGGACGCATCGATTTCAAGCCGTCGAATTCGCCGAAAGTCTCGACGCGCGGCTTTGCGGGGTGCGTCATGGGAATCAACGAGGAAGTCGCCAAGGCGTTCGGCGCCCACACCCTGTGGACGGCCCGCATTCACCGGGCATTGGAGCGCGGCAAGAGCGAATTCCGCCCGGAAGACGTGGCCCGCGACGACCTCTGCACCTTCGGCAAATGGCTGCGCGATCCGGCTCTGGGCGGTGCCATCCGCGATTCCGCCGACTATGCCACGACGGTGCGGCTGCACGCCGAGTTCCACCGCATGGCGGCCGGCACCCTGGCCAAGGCCGTGGCCGGCAACACGGTCGCCGTCCAGCAGGAGCTGGGCGGCGGCGGCTTCGCCAAGGCGGCGCACAACCTTTACGAGGCGATGTTCGGCTGGCAGCGCTCGGCCGCCGCCAGCTGCGCCAGCCAATCAGCCGGATGGCGCGGGCTCTGCATGCTGTTGCGCGGGCGGCTGAGCCTGCGCATGTGGGCGACCGTGGTCATGCCGTCGCTGGCGGCCTGGGCCAGCCTGATCTTCGCCGACCTGCAACAGCTGCACAGCATCGAGGCGATGCGCCAAGCCGACCCCGGCGGCGCGGCTCTGGCCTGGAACGATTACCTGATGTTCAACGGGTTCTTCGCCGTGGCCACGCTGATCGGCGGCCTGGTGGTCTTTCAGCTGGCGCGCGGCATCACCGGTCCGGTGCGGCAACTGGCCGAGGCGACCCGGCTGATGGCCAAAGGCGAACTGAACGCCCCCTTGCCGGCCATGGACCGGGCCGACGAGATCGGCGAATTGGCCAGGGCCCTGCTGGTGTTCCAGCAACAAGGCGTCGCCGCGGAACGGCTGCGGGCCGAAAGCGAACAACAGACCGAAAAGAACGAGACCGAGCGGCGCGCCGCCATCCTGGTGATGGCGGAAAGCATCAAGAGCCAGACCGGTTCGGTGGTCGATCGCATCGTCGGCGAAAGCGCCCAGGTGCTCGACACCGCCAAGCGAATGGCGGCGGGAGTCCTGTCCGTCGACGAGCATTCGCAACGGGTGGCGACGGCGGCCGAGCAGAGCCTGGCCACCGCCGACAGCGTGGCGGCAACCACCGAGGAACTGTCGACCTCGATCCGCGAGATCGCCCAGCAGGTCGATCGCTCACGGCTGGCGGTGAGTGACGCTGTCAAGGCTGCCGACAATGCCTCGACCACCGTCGCCAGCCTGACCGACGCCATGACCGCCATCGATCAGGTGGTCCAGCTGATCGCCGACATCGCCTCGCAGACCAATCTTCTGGCCCTCAATGCCACCATCGAGGCGGCCCGCGCCGGCGAGGCCGGCAAGGGCTTCGCCGTGGTGGCCCACGAAGTCAAGCTGCTGGCCACCCAGACGGCGCGGCAGACCGACGAGATCACCCAACGCATCGCCAGTCTGAAGGCCATGGCGGGCCGCGTCCGCGACGCCATCCAGGGCACCGCGACCAGCGTGCAAGGGGTCGAAGCCATCGCCAACTCGGTCGCCGCCGCGGTCGAACGCCAGGATAGCGCCGCCAAGGAGATCTCGCGCGACGTCCACCGCTCGGCCGACGCGGCACGCCAGGTCACCGAGCGGATTCTGGCGGTGGCCAAGGAAGCCCTGGCCACCGGCAAGGAGGCCGGACAGGTGGAAACGATGCTGGACGCCATGGCCACCCATATGCGCGACCTTGCCGAGGTCCTGACCAGCGTCGTTCGCTCGGCCACCGCCGACTTCGACCGCGAGGCCAAGTCAGGCCGGGATTGACCGGGTAGCCTATAGCCCCTCGCCCACTTCAGTGGGAGAGGGGCTAGCCCCCGACTTGGCCCTACTCGGCCGGCGCCAGATAGGGCTTGCACAAGGCGATCAGCTCCTCGGCGCAGTCGGTAACGGAGCGGCCCGAGGTTTCCAATTGGGCATCGGCCCGGCTGTAGAAGATGCGGCGCGCATCCAAGATCGCCTTGAGGTCCTCCATGGCGCTGACGAAATGACCTTCGATCATTCGCGTGTCGCCCTGCTCCATGACCCGCTGCATATGCTCTTCCGGGGTCGCCCGGATCCACACGGTGAAGCAATTGGAGAGGAGATACTCGAAGGTCTCGGGCTCCGAGACCACACTGCCGCCGGTCTCGATGACGGCCCGGGAGTTCTCCGACACCGCACTCTGCAGGGCGTTGAATTCCAGGCGGCGATAGCCGCTTTGGCCGATGGTCATGAAGATCTCGGGCATGTCGAGGCCGGCGGTGACCTCCACCAGTCGGGTAACCCGGATGAAGGGCACGGCGAAATGCCGACTGACCATCGGCCCCAGGGTGGTCTTGCCGCCGCCCCGCAGGCCGATCAGGGCGACCCGCGTCTTCGGCGTCTGGCCGGCCCCGAAGCGATTGCGCAGCAGGCCATAGGCAGCGCTCTGATCGGTGGGCGACAGTTTTTCGAGCAGTTGCTTGGCCAGCAGCAGATCGGGATTGTCTTCGCCCCGCTCGCGCAGCAGCGCCGTCAGTTCGGTGTCCATAGCCTGGGCCAGACTGGCCAGGATGCTCAGGCTGGCATTGGCATGGCCGCCTTCCAGCTGCGCCAAATAACGTTGTGAGACGCCGGACAGTTCGGACAGCAGCTTGCGCGATATGCCGCGGCGCGCCCGCAATTGGCGAACGCGGGCGCCCAGACGGGCCAATTGCTCGGCGAAGGCGTCGTCCACCTTGGTGGCGACGGGCACCGGCTCCTCGGACGCATTCAGCCTTTTCCGCAAGAGGACTCCTCTCTGGCCAAGGACGGGCAGCTGTGCTGTCGTCTTTGTTAACGTTATTCTGCTGGTGCCGCAACCTTTGGAACCTTTGGAACCGCGGAAGGGCGAATTACAGACACCAGGTTTGTGCACTATATAGCATGATGCCAACGCAATCGGCAATCTCCGACACGCGCGATCCGGTATAAGCAGCAATATAATGCTTCACGCAGCCCGAGCGCCTATGTTAGATTGCCTCTAAATCGCGGCGGCCGCCGCCGCACAAGGAGAGGACCAATGAGCGTTGAGGATTTCAAGTCAGAGGTGCAGCGCCTCACCCAGGCGATCGCCGGACGGCCGCTGGACGGCGAACTCCAGGCCTTTCTGAACAGCAGGTTCCCCGGCAGTGGTGCCGAGTTCAAGACGATCGAGGCGATGTGCCACAAGGGCGTGGCGGAAGGCTGGATGTGCCAGAAGGAACATGGCGGCGTGCGTTTCGGCCGGGTCTTCCCGCCCACCCCGGAGCTCGGCGCCTTCAGCGTCGACGTGGTGCAGATGACCGACGTGGTGGGACCGCATCATCGCCATCCGGAAGGCGAAATCGACATGGTCATGCCGATCACCGCAGGGGCCTGCTTCGACGCGACGCCACGCGGCTGGAAGGTCTATGGTCCGGATACCGCCCATTGCCCAACGGTCACCGGCGGCACCGCGCTGGTGCTCTATCTTCTGCCCAACGGCAAGATCGAATTCACCAAGTAGAGCCAAGTCGTCACCCCCGCGAAAGCGGGTGAAGAATTCAGTGGCGCCGGCATCTTGCCGGCGTTCCGGCGGAGCCGGAAAGCGACCATTTCCGCCGCTACGCGGCGCGGCCGGCGGGGACGCCGGCCCCACTGAAAAGTAACTCTTCACAGGGAGCTTCGCGGGTATGACGAAAAAGAGATACGGAGAGCACAATCGATGGGAGTGATCATGAGGCCGATTGCCGAAAGCGGCTTTCTGACCGTTGGTGAGCAGCAACTGGAATACCGGTGGTTCGCCCCGGCGGCCGAGGGACGCCCGACGCTGGTCTTCCTGCATGAAGGGCTCGGCTGCGTCGCCCTGTGGAAGGATTTTCCCGAAATTGTGGCGCGGGCCACCGGCTGCGGCACCTTGGTCTACAGCCGGGCCGGTTATGGCCGGTCGTCACCGGTGCCGGTGCCGCGCCCACTGCGCTACATGCATGACGAGGGGCTGGAGGCGCTGCCGCGGCTGCTGGACAGCCTCGATCTGCGCAATGTGGTGCTGGTCGGCCACAGCGACGGCGCCTCGATCTCGCTGATCCATGCCGGCAGCGGTTCGGCCGACCGGGTGGTGGGCCTGGTCCTGCTGGCGCCGCATGTGTTCAACGAAGATGTCTGCGTTGCCAGTATCCGCCAGGCGAAGGACGCCTATGTCGACGGCGACCTCCGGCCGAAGCTGCAGCGCTTCCACGGCGATAATGTCGACTGCGCGTTCTGGGGCTGGAACCACGCCTGGCTCGACCCCGACTTCTATTTCTGGAACATCGAGGAATACCTGCCGGGCGTTGCCGTGCCGGTCATGGTGATCCAGGGTCGCGACGACGAATACGGCACGGCCGTCCAGTACGAATGCATCGAGGCAAACTGCGCCGGCCCGGTTCAGGTGGTGGTGTTCGATCAGTGCCGCCATTCGCCGCATCGCGACCAGGGCGAACAGACCCTGGCCGCGGTCGTCGATTTCCTGAGCCGGCTGCCCTGCCAGCCGGCACTCGCCTCCCCCACCGCCTGACAAGGAGAATCCCCCGTGAGACTGCAAAGCTATTTGGCCGGACGTTGGCAAGACGGATCGGGCCCGGGCAGCGCCTTGGTCGATCCGGTGACCGGCGCGACGGTCGCGGTGGCCTCGGGCGACGGCCTCGACCTGGCCGAAGCCTTGGCCTATGCCCGCGACACCGGCGGCCCCGCCCTGCGCGCCATGAGCTTCGCCGAGCGGGCCAAGCTGCTGGCCGACATCGCCGCGGTGCTGGTGGAGAACCGGGATCGCTATGCCGAGATCGCGCTGCAGAACTCCGGAAACACCGCCGGCGATGCCGCGTTCGACATCGACGGCGGCATCGGCACCCTCAAATACTATGCCGGACTCGGCCGCAAACTAGGCGATGCGCGCACTCTGGTGGAAGCCAGCAGCGACCAGCTGACCAAGGACGAAGCCTTCCGCGCCATCCATCTGTGGACCCCGGTCCAGGGCGTCGCCGTGCACATCAACGCCTTCAACTTCCCGTCCTGGGGATTGTGGGAAAAGGCGGCGGTCAGCCTGCTGGCCGGGGTGCCCTTCCTGGCCAAGCCGGCCACCGCCACCGCCTGGCTGTCCTATGAAATGGTCAAGGACGTGGTGGCCAAGGCCGGCGCACCGGCCGGCGCCATTTCGCTGTTGTGCGGCGGCGGCCGCGATCTGATGGACCGTCTGCGGCCGGGCGATGTGGTGGCTTTCACCGGCTCGGCCGATACCGCCCTGCTGCTGCGGTCCAACCCCAATGTGCTGGCGGCCAACATTCGCTTCAATGTCGAGGCCGACAGCCTCAACCTGTGCTGCCTCGGCCCCGACGTTGCCCTCGATTCGGCGCTGTTCGGATTGTTCCTGCGCGAGGTGGGCCGCGAGTTGACGGTCAAGGCCGGCCAGAAATGCACCGCCATCCGCCGCGTCCTGGTGCCGCGGGAGCGGCTGGCGGCAGTGGCCGAGGCCTTGAGCGCCGAACTGGCCAAGATCCGGGTCGGCGACCCCCGCGACCCCGAGGTGCGGATGGGCCCGCTGGTCAGCAAGAGCCAGCAGGCCGCCGCCTGGGAAGGACTGGACAAACTGGCCGCCGAAGGGCGCATCATTGTCGGCGGCAACCGCGACTACGCGCCACCCGGCGTGACCGCCGACCAGGCTTGTTTCTTTCCGCCGACGCTGCTGGTCTGCGAGGCACCCGGCCAGGCCCGGGCGGTGCACGAGGTCGAAGTGTTCGGTCCGGTCGCCACGCTGATACCCTATGCCTCGGCCGCCGAGGCGGCAGCCTTGGGCTTGAAGGGCGGCGGCTCGCTGGTCGCCTCGGTGTTCAGCGGCGATGCCGGCTTTGCCGCCGGCTTCGCGGCGGCCATTGGCCCGGCGCATGGCCGGGTGCTGATCGTCAACGAGGCGGTCGGCAAGAGCCAGTCCGGGCACGGTGTGGTGATGCCGCAATGCGTCCATGGCGGTCCCGGCCGGGCCGGCGGCGGCGAGGAATTGGGCGGCCTGCGCGGTTTGCGCCTTTATTCACAGCGCACCGCGGTGCAGGGTGATCAGGCGATCCTGGCGGCCCTGATCGAAGGCAGCGCCACCGTCGCTCTATAATGCATTATAGTGCCTAGATAACCGAGTTTTTGCGCTGTAATAAGAACAACTCGCACTTTTCCCCTTGCGCACCCGCAAAAAGGTGCATTATAGTGCCTCTCAGACCCACGAAGGCAGAGTGAGAACCATGATCGACTTCCGCACAGAACCAAACCGGTACAAGCACTGGAAAGTCACCACGGAAGGCCAGGTGGCCACGCTGACCATGGACGTCGATCCGAACGGCGGCCTGTTCGAGGGCTACGAGTTGAAGATGAACTCGTATGACCTGGGCGTGGACATCGAACTCTACGACGCCATACAGCGCCTGCGCTTCGAGCATCCGGAGGTGCGCACGGTGGTAATGACCTCGGCCAAGGACAAGATCTTCTGCGCCGGCGCCAATATCCGCATGCTCGGCAAGTCGGCGCACGGCCACAAGGTGAACTTCTGCAAATTCACCAACGAGACCCGGAACTCCATCGAGGACGCCACCGAGAATTAGCGCCAGACCTACATGTGCGCCATCAACGGCACGGCGGCCGGCGGCGGCTACGAATTGGCCCTGGCCACCGACTACATCATGATGGTCGATGACGGCAACACCGCCGTCTCGCTGCCCGAAGTGCCGCTGCTGGCGGTGCTGCCGGGCACCGGCGGGCTGACCCGGGTGGTCGACAAGCGCAAGGTGCGCCGCGACCGGGCCGACATCTTCAGCTCGACCGAGGAAGGCACCAAGGGCAAGCGCGCCGTCGAGTGGCGCCTGGTCGACGAGGTGGTGCCGTCGTCGCAGTTCAAGGACCGCATCAAGTCGCGCGCCCTGGAACTGGCGGCCCGCTCCGATCGCCCGACCGACGCCCGCGGCGTCCTGTTGAGCCCGCTCGACCGCAACATCGCCGGCGACCGCATGACCTACCGTTATGTCACGGTCGACATCGACCGCGACACCCGCGCCGCCAACATCACCATCCGCGCCCCCCAGGAGGCGCCGCCGGCCGATGCCGACGGCATCCATGTCCAGGGCGATGCCTTCTGGCCCCTGGCCCTGGCCCGCGAGTTCGACGATGCCATGCTGCATCTGCGCCTCAACGAGCCGACGGTGGCGTCCTGGGTATTCCACAGCGAGGGTTCGCTCGACCGCGTCGCCGAATACGACGCGCTGTTGGCCCGGACCGCCGACAACTGGCTGTCGCGCGAGATCCTGCTGTACTGGAAGCGCACCCTGAAGCGGCTCGACGTCTCGTCGCGCAGCCTGTTCGCCCTGGTCACCCCGGGCAGCTGCTTCGCCGGCTTCCTGTTGGAGATTGTCTTCGCCGCTGACCGTTCCTTCATGCTGGACGGCATCCACGAAGGCCAGAACGAGAGCCCGGCGGTGATCCGTCTGACGCCCAGCAATTTCGGTCCGCTGCCGATGAGCAACGGCCTGACGCGGCTGGCCACCCGTTTCCTCGGCGAGCCCGACAGCGTGGCGGCGGCGGAAAAGCTGGCCGGCCAGGACCTGGAAGCGGCGACCGTCGACCAGGCCGGCTTGGTCACCGCGACCCCGGACGACATCGATTGGGACGACGAGATCCGTCTGGTCCTCGAAGAGCGGGCCAGCTTCTCGCCCGACGCGCTGACCGGGATGGAAGCCAATCTGCGCTTCGCCGGACCGGAAACCATGGAAACGAAGATATTCGGCCGCCTGACCGCTTGGCAGAACTGGATCTTCCAGCGACCCAACGCCGTCGGCGAAGCCGGCGCATTGAAGCTTTACGGCACCGGCAAGCGGGCCGACTACAATCAGGAGAGGGTCTGACACCATGTCGACGATCGATTACGCTGAAAAGATCCCCAACAACGTCAACCTGTCGGAAGACCGCAAACTGCAGCGCGCCCTGGAAACCTGGCAGCCGCATTACCTCGACTGGTGGCGGGACATGGGGCCGAACGGCACCCCCAACTACGACGTCTATCTGCGCACCGCCATCAGCACCGAACCGGATGGCTGGGCCCAGTTCGGCCATGTGAAGATGCCCGATTACCGCTGGGGCATCTTCCTCGCCCCGCCGGTGGCGGACCGCAAGATCTCGTTCGGCGCCCATAAGGGTGAGTCGGTGTGGCAGGAGGTTCCCGGCGAATACCGTTCGTCCCTGCGCCGCCTGATCACCATTCAGGGTGATACCGAGCCGGCCTCGGTGGAACAGCAGCGCCTGCTGGGCGCCACCTGCCCGTCGCTCTACGACCTGCGCAACATCTTTCAGGTCAATGTCGAGGAAGGCCGCCACCTGTGGGCGATGGTCTACCTGCTGCACGCCTATTTCGGCCGCGATGGCCGCGAAGAGGCCGAGGAACTGCTGGCCCGCCGCTCCGGCGACGCCGACAAGCCGCGCATCCTGGGCGCCTTCAACGAAGCCACGCCCGACTGGCTGTCGTTCTTCATGTTCACCTTCATCACCGACCGCGACGGCAAGTATCAACTGGCCGCCCTGGCCGAGTCGGGCTTCGACCCGTTGTCGCGCACCTGCCGCTTCATGCTGACCGAAGAGGCCCATCACCTGTTCGTCGGCGAATCCGGCGTCGGCCGCATCATCGAGCGGGCCTGCCAGGTGATGAAGGAGAGCAAGACCGAGGACCTGCGCAAATTTGGCGTGATCGACCTGCCGACCATCCAGAAATACCTGAACTTCCACTTCAGCGTGACCTCCGACCTGTACGGGGCGGAAGTCTCGACCAATGCCGCCGGCGCCTTCCATGCCGGCCTCAAGGGGCGCTTCGAGGAAACCAAGATCGGCGACGACCACCAGCTGGAGGACACTCCTTACGGCGTCACCCATTACGTCGACGGCAATTTCAAGCCGATCGAGGTTCCGGCCTTGAACGCCCTGAACGAGCGCCTGCGCCAGGACTGGATCGTCGACGTGGCCAAGGGGGTCGACCGGTGGAACAAGGTGATCCAGCGCTTCGGCATCAATTTCGAGCTGAAGCTGCCGCATGTCGCTTTCCATCGGGCCATCGGGCATTTCTCCGACATCCATGTCACGCCCACCGGCAAGGTCATTTCCGCCGCCGAGTGGAACCAGAACAAGGACAGCTGGCTGCCCAGCGACGAGGACCGGGCCTATGTCATCTCGCTGATGGGCGCGGCAGTCACCGAGCCCGGCAAGTTCGCCAACTGGATCGCCCCGCCGGCCCGCGGCATCAACAGCCAACCGGTGGACTTCGAATACGTCCGCTTCGCTTAACGGTGTTTTCCCCTCTCCCGCGACCGCGGGAGAGGGAGGGGCCCGCTTTAGCGGGAGGGTGAGGGCGGCTCGCGCGATGGCCGATTGAACGCCGGGCGGACACCGCTAGAATGTGGATAGGGCCCTCACCCCCCACCGCCAAGGCGGCGGGCCCCCCCTCTCCCGCAGTCGCGGGCGAGGGTTTTATCCTCGCTGGTGACCAGAATCGAGAAAACCATGGAACTGAAGCGTCAACATCTCATCGACCCGGTCATCTGCATCCGCTGCAATACCTGCGAGGAAACCTGCCCGGTCAACGCCATCACCCATGACGACCGCAACTACGTGGTCGATGCCTCGATCTGCAACAACTGCCGGGCCTGCGTGCCGCCCTGTCCGACCGGGGCGATCGACTCCTGGCTGATGAGCAGCCGCCCGTGGACCCTGGAAGAACAGTTCTCGTGGGACGACCTGCCGCCCGAGGCGAAGCTCGAGGAAGGCCTCGAAAGCGGCCCCGAACCAGCCGAGGTCACGGCGATCATCGACGTCGCCACGGCGTCGACCGGCGGCCGCGTACCACCGCCGTTTTCCGCCGCCCACCCCTATGTAAACGTCTATAGCAGGGAAAGCCCGGCGACGGCGCGAGTGGCCGGCAACTTCCGCCTGACCGATCCGGACGCCGAGTCCGACATCCATCACGTCGTCCTCGACTTCGGCATCCGCCCCTTTCCCGTCCTCGAGGGCCAAAGCATCGGCATCATCCCGCCGGGCGTCGACGACAAGGGCCGGCCGCACAACATTCGTCTTTATTCGGTAGCCAGTCCGCGCGACGGCGAGCGGCCCCACCACAACAATCTGGCGGTCACGGTAAAGCGCGTCCGGGCCAAGGACGACAGCGGCAAGCTCATCGAGGGCATCGGCTCGAACTATGTCTGCGACCTGAAGAAAGGCGACCAGGTGCTGGTCACCGGCCCCTTCGGCGACACCTTCCTGATGCCTAACCACCCCGAAGCCAACATCGTGATGATCTGCACCGGCACCGGTGCGGCGCCGTTCCGCGGCTTCACCGAACGGCGGCGGCGCAAGGCGCCGGATGCGGCCGGCAAGCTGCTGCTGTTCTTCGGGGCCCGCACGCCGGGCGAACTGCCCTATTGCGGCCCGCTGATGAAGCTGCCGCCGTCGCTGATCGACGTCAACCTGGCCTATTCGCGGGTTCCCGGCGAACCTAAGCAATATGTCCAGGACAAGATGCGCGAGCGCGACACCGACCTGGCGGCGCTGCTGAAGAGCGAGCACAGCTACATCTATATCTGCGGCTTGAAGGGCATGGAGCAAGGGGTCGAGGAAGCGCTCTCCGACATCTGCCGGCTGCATGACCTCAACTGGACCGAGATCCGCGCCCAGTTGCGCCGCGAAGGGCGCTACCACGTCGAGACTTATTAGTGGCACCGTGCCGGTGGGAAAAGACTCTCGCCGCTTCGCGGCGACCACCGGCACGGAGGCCGGTGCCACTCTGATTCTTTCGCCAGCTCACACCCCCGAATAGCCGGCCCGCGCGCTCCAGTATTCCCAGGCCCGGTTCTGCGACAGCTCGCTCAACAGGGTCTCGGCACAGGCCTTGGCCTCGCCAGGCGACAGATACTTGACCTCGCCCAGGCTCTTGGCCTTCAGCACCAGCTCGGCATTGAGATGCAGATAGATGGCGACATAGACCGCCTCGCGCAGCCCCCGGCCGGCCACCACGGCGCCATGGCCGCGCATCAGCGCGACGCGCCGCGGACCTAAGCAGCGGGCCAGGGATGCGCCCTTGGCGGGATCGGTGACCAGCAGATCGGTGTCGCCGAACTCGTCGGCGATGTCCCAGATCGGCACTTCGTCGCCGATCACCGAGGCCATGTGCATGACCGGCTGCAGGGTCGTACCGGTGACGCCGAACGGGATCAGGTCATGGGCGTGGTTGTGGCAGACCGCCCGCACCTCGGGCCGCGCCTGGTAGATCGAGCCGTGGATCTGGCGCTCGGCGTACATCGCCCGGCCGTTCTGGTCGATCGGCCGGCTGTCCAAATGGTACTCGATCAGGTCGTGCCGGGTGACCAGTTCCGGGCTGCGCGAGCCGGCCATGAAATAACGCTCGGGATTGCTCGGATGGCGGATGCTGATATGGCCGAAGCCGTCGAGCACCCCTTCATGGCCGAGAATGCGGTTGGCGATGACCAGATCCTTGAGGGCCAATTCGAGTTCGCTGTTGTCGCTCATGCGTCGGTTGCTCCGTCGGGGGCGAAGCTGGTCTTGCTGCCGAACCCCCTTCTGTTGTCGATCACGCTCACGCGTTCGGCGGTAAAACGATAGATGGCGGCCTTCAGCATGGCCGCGGCAAGCTTGCCCGGTCCGCCGAAGAACTGTTTGAGGAAGCTGTAACGGCCGGTCAACCGCGCCATGGCGGCGGCGATTTCCAGCGGATTGCCGAGACGCTCGGCCCGGCCGATCATCTGCACGCCGCGAATATCGCCGAAATCACTGTGGTCGCCGGCCACCGTCATCGCCACCCGCCCGCCCGGAGCGGCCGCGATATGCCGTGAATGGCGGCTGGCCGGGTCGGAGAACCAATACAGGTGAAAACCGTCATGGGCGAACAGCAGGTTGCAGGCATGGGCCAATCCGTCTTCATCGACGGTCGCCAGCGTGCAGGTGTGGAGGGAATCCAAGAGCGCCAGCGCCTCGCTGGGAGCGTCCCAGGACTCCTCCATCTTCAGCCCTCGCTTCCTCGCGTCATTCCCGCAAAAGCGGAAATGACGCATCCATTGCCCGGTCAGAGCGGCGCACCGGCCGGCTTGCTGACGATCACCCAAGTGTTCTTCGCCGGATCCCAGCGGGTGACCACACAGGCCTCCTCGTCGAGACCGCGCTGCGGCACCTTCTCGAAGTCATAGAAGCCGTTGATGCCGGCATAGCCCTTCAGATGCGACATGTACTCGCGCAGCTTGTCGGCGCTGGTATCCGGCCCCAGCTTGCGCAGCGCATCGATCACCAGCATGGCCGGGTCCCAGGCCAGGGCCGAGGCGAAGTCGGGCTGCTTGCCGGCCGCCTTGTAGGCGCTGTGGAACTTGGCATGGGCCGCCGCCACATCCGGCGGCAGGGACTGGCCGGCCGCATGTTCCGGCCATTGCGACGACGGGATATAGAGCTGCTTCGGCAGGAAGGCGGCGTATTGCGTCATCTGCGCATAGGTCATGTTGCCGTTGGTGGTGCCCACCGGCACATCGAGCCCGGCCTGGGTGATCGCCTTGAACACGGTGCCGATCGGGGCGCCGGTGCTCCAGGCGATCAGCGCCTGCGGAGCGGCCGCCTTGATCGTCTCGATCTGGGCCGAGACGCTGATGTCGGAAGGATTGAAATTGGCCCGGGCCACCAGCTTGATGTCGCTGTTCTCCGGCTGCCCCAGCAGGTCGCGGATGCCGCGCTCGGCGTCCTGGCCCGAGGCGTCGGTGCTGGTGATCAGGGCCAGCTTGGTCCAGCCTTTGCTGCGAAAATAGCGGATCAGGGTGACCGCCAGTTCATGGGTCGAGACGTTGGAGGTATAGGCGAAGCTGCCCGGCTTGGGATGGATGCCGGGCGAGAAGCAGTACATCAATGGCCCCTTGGCCTCGGTCAGGGGCGCCATGGCATTGCACATGCCGACCAGGGCGGAGCCCAGCACCACCGGCGAATTGCCGCTGAAGATCTGGGTGGACAGCTGCACCGCAGCCTGCGGGGAGGACTGGTCGTCCTGGATGAGGAAGTGGACCGGACGGCCGCCGACGCCGCCATCGGCATTGACCTGCCCCTCCAGAAGCTGCAAGGCGGTCTGCTCGCCGGTGCCGAGGAAGGAAGCGCCGCCGGTCAGCGGCAGGATCACGTTGATGTCGAGCGGCTGGCCGGCCGCCGGGGCCGCCGCGGCCGGCCCCACGCCGCCCAACCAGCTGCCCAACAGGGCCCCGATCAAAAGCCTGAAAGTCATTTTTGCCATTCTCTTCCTCCCTTCTGCCGCCCACTTCGTCCCCAGGCCAAGCCCGGGGGTGACGAGAGGGCGAGTGTTCTTCCGCAAACCCTTAAATTCTGACCGTTTCCAAGGTCGAGGGGACGAACATCTCTTCGACCGTCATTCGGCGGCGCGACAGGCCCTGTTCGGCCGAATACTTCACCGCCGCTTCCAGTGTGACGCGATTTTCGGCGAAGCCGTAGGGCCAGAAGTCGTCGCCCATCACCTGGCGGGTGTCGTCCACTTCGGAGACCACCCAAGGCAGCATCAGGCGCAGGGCAGCGGTCGATTCGAAGTTGGGCAGGCAGGCCGTCTTGGCCTCGACGAATGCCTTGAAGACGCTGGAGGCCAGCCATGGCTGCTGGGCCAGGAGCTCCTTCCGGATGCCCAGGACATGCATGATCGGAAAGATGCCGGTCTTCTTGAAATAGGCCTTTTCGACCGAGCGGAAATCAGGAAACAACCGCCCGACATTCGGCGCGCCGCGAGTGAACGAAGACGGCGCGCGGGCGGTGACCACGGCGTCGATGGCGCCGGTCCGCAGCATCTCCGACAGGGTTTCGTCCGCGGCGATCGGTTCCAGGCTGATGTTCGGCGGCAGGTCCAGGGACAGCTTTTCGTGGCGCCCGGTCTCTTCCAGGCCACCATTGCGCCAGCGCATCTCATGGGCGGCGACGCCGTACTCGTCGGCCAGGATGCCGCGCGCCCACAGGGCCGCCGTCATCTGGTATTCCGGCACACCGACCACCCGGCCGCGCAAGTCCTGCGGTTTGTCGATGCCGCGATCGGTCCGGATATAGATGGCCGAATGGCGGAAGCAGCGGGAGGGGAACACTGGAATGGCCTGGTAGCCGCACTGGCCGCGCGACAGGGCGATCAGATAGCTGCTCATCGACATCTCGGCGACGTCGAATTCGCAATTGCCGAAGGCGCGGAAGAATGTTTCCTCGGGAGCCAGGGTCAGATAATTGACGTCGCACCCCTCGATTCGCACCCGACCGTCGACCAGGGCTTGCACGCGATCATAATCCCAGGTGGCAACGGTCAACGGTAACTTACCCATTCCCTACTCCTCTTTGCATATCATCCGGCCCGCGGCCGTCATCGCGGTCGATCCTCACGACGCCAGAAGCTGTCGCAGGCGGGCCACCAAAGATTCGCTTTGCTGTTCCGTGGCCGATTCCTCGGCTTTTTGGGCGCCGCCGAGATAGCGTTCGGTGACCTCGGGATGCCCCAGCAGGTCCTTGCCGGCGCCTTCGAGGACGATCCGCCCCATCTCGATGACATAGCCGCGATCGGCCACGGCGAGGGACAGCCGCGCGTTCTGTTCGGACAGCAGCACCGACAGCCCCTGGTCGCGCAGCGCGCGGATCATGCTGAAGATCTCGGTCACGAAAGCCGGCGACAGGCCGAGCGACGGCTCATCGAGGATGATCAGCCGGGGCTTGGCCATCAAGCCGCGGGCGATCGCCAACATCTGCTGCTGACCGCCCGACAGGAAGCCGGCCGCCGTATCCAGACGCCCCAGCAGGGCCGGAAAGCGCACACAGACTTCCTGGATGCGGCCTTCCACCTGGCTCGCCGCCATGTGCTGGTGGGTGTAGGCACCCAGTTGCAGGTTTTCGCGCAGACTGAGATTGGGGAAGATCTGCCGCCCCTCGGGCACATGCACCAGCCCGGCCAGGACCCGGGCCCGTGGCCGCTCGCCATCGATGCGCCGGCCTTCCAACTCGATCGACCCCGCCGAGATCCCCAGCAAACCGGACACCGCCTTGGCGATGGTGGATTTTCCGGCGCCGTTGGCGCCGATCAGGGTGACGATCTCGCCCTTGGCCACCGACAGGTTGATGTCGTGGACCACCGGGCCGACCCCATAGCCGGCCGACAAGCCGTGCAGCTTCAGCATGGCCCGGACTCCGTGTCTTGACCGATATAGGCCTGGATGACCTCGGTATTCTGGCGGATCTCGTCGGGCGTGCCGGAGGCCACCAGGCGCCCGGCATCGAGCACCAGGACCTGATCGGCCACCCCCATCACCAGCGACATATTGTGCTCCACCACCATCACGGTGATGCCGGAATCGCGTATGGCCCGCAGGGCGGCACCGAGTTCCGCCGTCTCGCTGTCGTTCAGACCGGCGGCCGGCTCGTCGAGCAGCAGCATGCGGGGGCGCGCCATCAAGGCGCGAATCACATCCAGGAGCTTTTGCGCGCCCATCGGCAGGTCGGTGGCGGCGACATCGCGGAAGGCCCGCAATCCGAACAACTCGAGCATCGCCTCGCCCTTGGCGATCAACACCCGCTCTTCCTGCCGCGCCCCCTTGAGCCACAGCATTTGCCGCAGCGGATGCGAGCGCAGGGTCAGATGCGCCCCGGCCAGGACATTCTCCAAGGTCGTCATGCCCGGGAACACGCGCGCCGCCTGAAAGGTGCGGACCAGGCCGAGGGCGGCGATCCGGGCCGGCTGCATGGCGCCCAGCGACACCTCGCCGAAGCGGACCTCGCCGCGGTCGGTGCGGTAGACGTTGGTGATCAGGTTGAACAGCGTCGTCTTACCGGCCCCATTGGGGCCGATCAGGGCGGTGACGCTGCCGACCGGTACGTCGAAGGAAACATTGTCGGTGGCCACCAGACCGCCGAAACGCTTGGTCATCTCACGAACCGCGAGGGCGATCTCGGTCATGGCAGGCTCCGCTTCAGGCCGCTCGCGCCAAGCCCGGCATCGCTCTTGCGCCGCACCGCCTGGCGGGTGATCCAGGCAACGGCGGTGCCGAACAGGCCGGCCGGCAGGAAGCGGAAGGCCAGCACCATCAACAGGCCCTCGGCCGCCGTCTTGTACACGGCGAAGGGCTGAAAGATGGTCGGCAGCAGAGTCAGCAGGGCCGTCCCGAACAGGGGTCCGACCAGGGTCCCCTCGCCGCCGATGACCAGCATGGCGATCATCTCGAAGGAGCGGCTGGTGCCGACCATTTCCGGCGACAGGAAATGGAAGAAGAAGCCATAAAGGCTGCCGGCCAGCGAGGCGAGAACGGCGCTCACGGCGAACACCGCCATCTTGTAGCGTTCGACGTTCACCCCGAACGCCGCCGCCGCCATGTGATCGGTACGGATGGCCTGAATGGCCCGCCCGAAGCCGCTCTTGATGCCGCCCTGGAAAAAGATCAGCAGAGCGACGATCAGACCGACCACCAGGTAATACATCGAGCGCGGCGTGGTGAAGGCGTAATCGCCAACCGAGAATGACGGGATTCCGACCAGGCCGGACGGTCCGCCGGTGGTGTCGGTCAACCCCACCGCCAGCGAATCCACCAGAAGCCCGAAGGCCAGGGTGGCCAGCGCCAGATAGACGCCGCGCAGGCGCATGGTGACCAGCGAGACGACGATGGCGCAGACCAGGGACAGGGCCATGCCGGCCACGACGCCGGACAGCGGCGACCAGTCGTAGTTGGTGGCCAGCACCGCCGAGGTATAGCCACCGATCGCCATGAACCCAGCCTGACCGAGACTGACCTGCCCGGTGTAGCCCATCAGCAGATCGAGGCCGATCACCGCGATGAACAGGATCCCGGTGATCACCAGGGAACTGAGCACGCCGCTGCTGACCAGATAGGGCAGGACCAACACGCCCAGCAGCGCCAGTGCCGCATAAAGCCCGGCCCGCGGCCCGCTCAGACGAACGATCGCCCGTTGCACCCGCAGCTCTTCCCGCGCATCGCTGCGCCGACTGCCCAGCGAGGCGAACAGCCCGTTGGGGCGCCATAGCAAGGTGATCAGCAACAGGCCCAAGGTCAGCGCATTGGAAAACAGCGACGACACATAGCCGGCCGCCACCTGTTCGGTGACCCCCAGCAGGAGCCCGCCGCCGATGGCGCCGATATAGGAGCCCATGCCGCCGATGGCCACCGCCATGAAGCCGGAATTGGTGAAAAAGCGGCCGGTGTCGAATTCCAGCGAGGTCACCGGGGCCACCATGATGCCGCCGATGGCACCAACCAACGAGGCCATGGTGAAGCTCAACAGCCGCATGCGCTCGACGTCGATGCCCATCAGGCGGGCCGCCGCCGGGTTGTCGGAGCAGGCGCGCAGCGCCTTGCCGAGTGTGGTGCGAGCCAGTACCAGCCACAGGGTGACGATCACCACCACCGCCGTGCCGATGATCCAGAAGCCCTGCGGCACGATGCGCACGCCGGCGATCACCACCGGCGCCTCGCCGGAGAATGGCGGCAGCGCATAGGGTTGGCTGCCCCACACCGCCAGAATGGCTCCCTCGATCAAGGTCAGCAGACCGACCGTCAGCATCAGCATGCTGCTGTTCGGCAGCAAGGACAGGGCGGGCACGAAGGTGGTGGCCCCCAGCAGGGCCCCGAACAAGGTCGTGCCGGCCAAGGCGCCGGCCGCCGCCGGCAGCGGCGCCCAGCCGAACACTGATTCGAGGCTGTACATGGCCAATGCGGCCACGACGCAGAACGCCCCTTGAGCCAAATTGACGATGCCGGTGACGCGATAGACCAGCGAGAAGCCGAGGGCCAGCATCGCAAAGATGGCGCCCTGCAGAACCCCGCCCAGGAGAATCTGGATTGCAGTGTCCATCACGCCACCATTGGGCGGGACGGTCGGAGCCTACGGAATGAAGTTTTCACAGGACAGTCCTACCCCTTGCTCATTATCGGTTTTGCCGGGAATTTTCGGCATTCTTGCCGTATCGACCCGGTCGTTCATTTGAGCTGAATTCTGAGAATCTGCCGTCCGCCCTGTCCAACACATTCGGCGAAGGTCTGCCATAGGTTTTCGAGTGCGCAACGAAGGGTTATCCCACCGGTTGCATCGGGTTCAGTTCTAATCGAAGGCGCCGGTGCTTTCCAGTGCCGTGAACTCATTCTCGCTCAGCCCGAGGAATTCGCGGAACACCGTTTCATTGTCGCCGCCCAGCAGGGGCCCCGGACCGGTGATCTCGCCGGGCGTCGCCGGAAGGTCGAAACCGGGGAAGTAATAGGCCTGATCGCCGATCACCGGGTGGCGGCGTTTGCGCCAGGTCCGCTGATGGACCAGTTGGGGGTCGCTGAACAACTGCGACATGGTGTTGACCCGATGCGCCTGAACGCCCGCTTCCTGTAGCAGGATGGCGCCTTGTTCGGCATCGACGGTCCGGCACCAGATGCCCAGAACCTCGTCGAGTTCGGCCCGGTAGGCCTTGCGTCCGGCAAACCGTCCGAAGCGCGGATTCGACGCCAATTCGGGCTGGCCGATGGCGCCGGCCAGGGCGGCGAATTCCTCGTCGGTCCAGCAGGACAGGGCCAGCCAATGCTCGTCACGACACGGATAGGCGCCATGCGGCGCGGCATGCGCGTCGTCATTGCCCGACCGCTCGGCGACATGCCCGGTCATCCGGTAATCGAGCATGGCACCGGCGATGAAGCCGAGGCCGCACTCGTATTGCGATACGTCGATCAGGCTGCCCTTGCCGGTACGATGCCGCTTGTCCAGCGCCGCCAGCACCGCCGACGTCCCCATGGTCGAGGCGATGAAGTCGATATAGGGCCCGTACAGCAGCATCGGCGAACCGGAGGCGACCCCGGTCAGACCGCAGAAGCCGGCCAGGGCCGACAACTGCGAGCCGAAACCCGGGGTATCGGCGCGCGGCCCGGTCTGCCCCATATTGCAGGTCGACAGCATGACCAGCCGGGGATTCCCCTCGGACAGGGTTTCATAACCCAGGCCGAGCCGTTCCATGACTCCGGGGCGCATGTTCTCGATCACCACGTCGCACCAGTCGCAGAGGCGCCGCGCCAGGGCCAGTCCGTCGGGGTTCTTCAGGTCGAGGGTGACGGCGTATTTCGAGTCGTTGAAGAAAGTGAAGCAGCCGCCGCGATTGACTCCCGGCTTGCCGTCCTTGAACGGCGGGTATTGCATGCGAAAGCCGTCCGGGCGCTGCTTGCTTTCCACATGCACCACGGTGGCGCCGAAATTGGCCAGCATCTTGCCGATGTGGGGACCGGCAGCATAACCGCCGAACTCGACGACCTTGAGCCCGTCCAGGGCCTGGATGACGCCGCTCATTTCGTCTTTCCTCCGACGCTTTCGAGATGCGCATGGCTGGCCTTGAACGAAGCGGCCGGCGGATAACTCTTCAGGGGCGGCCGCACCCCGTCGATCACCGCGAAGCTACCGCAATGGCGCCGCTCGACCCCGTCCGGGCCGGTCGCCATCTGCCAATAGCCGCGGGCATCCAACTGCGGGTCCTCGGCGATATCGGCCACATTCGACACCGGGTAGCCCAGCATCTCGCGCCGATGCGCCTGGGTGAGGAACTCCCGCTTGGCGATGGTGCCGAAGAAGGCGAGGATCGGCGCTTCGATGGCGTCGATTTCGTCCTGGGTGGCGAGGGTGGGATCGAATTGGGCCCAGTTGATCGAGGCCAGCGGCCCCAGATCGAAACCGGCTTCGCCCATCCACCCCACCAACTGTTCGTTGGTCCGACGCCCGGCGGAACCGCCGTAGATGATGAAATTGAGGTAGCCGTCGGCGCAGGGCCAGAACACCCGGTAGCGGGCCCCGGTGACCGAACGCCCCGTCATGAAGGCGCCGGCGCGCGTCGCCTCCTTGCCCAGGATGTCCCAGAAGGCCGGCGCATGGGCCAGGGCCAGCACCACCGAGGCCTGGGCCGACACTTCGACCAATTCGCCCTTGCCGGTCAGGTTGCGGTGGTTGAGCGCCATCAGGGCGCCGGCCGCCGCCTGCGCGCCGGCCCATGGATAGGATTGCGGCACGCTCACCCGCAAGGGTGGGCCGTCCGGCTCGCCGGCCAGCGACATGCAGCCGCTGGCGGCCATCAGTTCGATATCGCTCGCCTTCCATCCGGCCCGCGGCCCGCCCAGGCCGAAAGGCGTGATGGCGACGATGATGGCATTGGGATTGAGCGCGGCCAGGCGTTCATAGGCGAACAGCTCGGCCAACGGGGTTCCCGGCCGGAAGCAGGCCAGGACGATGTCGGCCCCGGCCACCAGGGAGTCGAGGCGGGCTCGCCCCTCGTCCGTCGCCAGGTCGGCATCCACCGCCCGTTTGTTGATATTGAAGGCTTGCCAATCGGGGCTCAAGCGGTCGGTCGACGGTGCGTCGACCTTGATCACCTCCGCCCCAAGATCGGCCAAAATGCGGCCGGCCAACCAGCCCGACCGATCGCTGCAATCGATAACCACCCGACCTTCGAGCATCGTTCCATTCCCCTTGGGCTGGTCGGGGACGGCGCCGAACGCCCCATCCCCGCCTGCCTCGTCCTTCGTTTCCCGCGTCGGCGTCACGGCGCGGCGGGACTCGAGGCCCCGCCGGCCGAAACGACGACGAAAGGAGACCCAGTCGATTAACGACCGGTCTTGGCCAGCGACAACAACCAGCCGTGCATACGGCTCTTGGCGTTGGCGAGGTCCTTGTCGTTGAAGAAGTCTTCCAACTTGATCCGATCGACGGCGTAGGTCGGACGATGGAAGTCTTCTTCGTAGCCGAACGGAACGGTGGCATCGATGCCCATGCCGCCCTCGAACTGGGTGTTCGAGGCCGTCCACTGCTTGCCGCCCGCGGTCATGCGTTCGGCCGGCTGGAAGGTCTGGCCGATGCCGCCCGGGATCGGGTTCAGGATGTCGGTCTGCGGATTCACGCGGGTGGTCAGACACCACATGATGTCGTCCATCGAGTAGATGTCGGTGTCTTCGCTGACCGCGATGGCCATCCGCATGCCCTGCGAGCAGGACAGAATGGCCGACAGGAAGTTACGCTGCCAACCTTCTTCGATTAGGTTGCGCTTCTTCACCTGGATCACGCACCCGCCCCAATCGGTCATGCAGTACGGCAGATGCACGTCCTGGATGATGCCCGGCTGCATGCGCTCGCACAGCTCGAAAATGGCCGCCTCGCGCACGGTGGTGTCGATGTTGGAGTCGTCCATGGTGTGCACGCCGAGCGGGAAAATGATCGGCTTGTGCTCTTTCTTGCGCATGGTGATGGCGGTGACATGAAAGGTCGGGGCCTTGTAGGCCTTGCCCATGTAACCGGACCATTCCGGGTGGAAGAACATCTTGCCCTGCTCGCCCGAAGCCTCGGCTTCCGCCGTCTCCCAACGCTTGTCGCGGGGATACAGGTAGCCTTCCAGCACGTACTCGGATTCGGCAATGGCATAGGCATCGATGGTCTTGCACTTGACGATGTTGACCGGGCTGCCCTGGATGGCACCCGCCACGCCGATCTCGTCGCAACCCTTGGGCAGGATCACATAGTCGAAACCGCTGCCGGCGACCAGGGTGCAGGACGGGGGAACGCCGAAGCACAGCGTCAGCGGAATCGGCTTGTCGTCCTTATAATGCGCGGTCATCACCTGCCACATATGCGAGCCAGGCGAGATCTGGAAGGTGCCGACATTGCCCCAGCGGAAGCTGGTGCGGTTGTAGCCGATGTGGCTGCCGCCGTCGAAATAGTCGCCGACCACGCAGGAAATGCCCGAGCCGATTGTCAGCTCGGATTCCAGCGGCGTGTGGCGGATCGCGGTGAGCCACTTGTTGACGTCGAGGTTGTCGGTCAGCACCACTTCCTGACAGGGCGCTTCGGCCGAGGAGACCAGATTCGGCTTCATCGGATGGGTCAGCGCGTGGGCGATCTTCTTGGTGCGGTCGACCGGGCCGTCGAAGCCGAACAGCTTGTCGACGACTTTGATATCGCCGAACAGATTGGTCACGGCGCGGGCATGCGGGTAGCCCTTGACGTTGTTGAACAGCACCGGACAGCTACCGTCCAGCGCCTTCTGGATGGCGGTGATTTCGAGGTCGGGGTTGACCTCCTTGTCGGTGACGATCAGATCGCCCTGGGTGCGAAGCCAATCGAGGGCCTTCGGCAGGCTGGTGACGTCTTTGGTAACTGGCTTGTTCATCGTCGTTCCTTCGTTGTCTGGTGGAGTCGAAACCTGTGACCTAAGTAACCTGATGGATGGTGGAGGCCGCGGCCTCCATCTGGCCGTCCCAGCGTTGTGCGAAATCTGCCGGGAGACCGAACTGATCGAGGACGCGCGCCACGATGTGGTCGACGATGTCGGCGATCGACTTCGGATGGTTGTAGAAGGCGGGCATCGGCGGGAGGATGGTCACCCCCATCCGGGTCAGCCGCAGCATGTTCTCGAGATGCACTTCCGAGAGCGGCGTTTCGCGGGCCACCAGAACCAGACGACGACGCTCCTTGAGGATGACGTCGGCGGCTCGGTGGACCAGATGATCGCCATTGCCGTAGGCGATCGAGCCGAGACTGCGCATGGAACAGGGGATGATCACCATTCCGTCGGTGAAGAACGAGCCCGATGAAATCGATGCGCCCATGTCGCCGGAGCTGTAGACCTTGGTCGCCATGGCTTTCACCTGGTCGAAGGTCATTCCGGTCTCGTGTTCAATGGTCCGTTGGGCCCATTTGCTGACCACGAGGTGGGTTTCGACCTCGGTCTGCTGCAGGGCCTGCAGCAGGCGGATGCCAAAAATCGAGCCGGTGGCGCCGGTCATGCCGACAATTAGACGCTTCATCGATCGTTCCTTCCCTGGTCCAGTCCCGACGCTTCGCGGCGCCAGGACCCGGACGACCCTCTGATTTGTTGCTTAAGGGCCGTCAACTGAGGAGAGCAAGGGCCGTGCCAATCGCGAAAAAGGCCGGAACCCTGGCTTGCCGCCCATGCGACGTTTCATTTTTGAAATGTCATTTCAAGAAATGTGCAACGGTATTGCAAACTTGAAATGCTCGTGAGGTCCATACAAACGCGAACGACAGCCAGGTCCATTGGTCCGGCCTTTGCAGCGCGCCGGCAGATCGCTAAAGTTGAGCCCCGAAACGACATGACGAGGAGGACAAATGGCCAAAGCAGCACTCATCCTAATAGATCTCATCAATGAAATCATTGATGAAAAGGGCAAGTTTGCGGGGCACGGCTATCCGGCCCAGGTTGGGCAGCGCGGCCTGCTGGCCAAGGCCAACACGGCCATTGCCAAGGCCCGGAGCAAGGGCGTCGAGGTGATTTTCGTCCGCGTCGGCTTCTCTGCCGGCTATGGCGATTGTCCCGAATTTTCGCCTCTGTTCGGCGCTGCGAAACAATACCAGGCCCTGCAGCTGGGGACCTGGGCCACCGAGATCCATCCGGCCCTGCAACGCCACGACGACGATCTGGTGGTGACCAAGCCGCGGGTCAGCGCCCTTTACGGCACGCCGCTCGAGGCGATCCTGCGGGCCAAGGGCATCGACACCGTGATGATCGGCGGCGTCGCCACCGACATGGCGGTGCAGACCACGGCGCGCGATGCCCATGACCGCGACTATAAGGTGGTGGTGCTCGAGGACCTGTGCGCCGCCTCGACCGATGAAGAGCATCAGGCGGTGATCGCCGCCCTGGGCAAAATCGCCCGCGTCGCCACCAGCGACAGCGTCGCCGAGCTGGCTTGATTTAATTCACCACGGAGGGCACGGAGAAAGGCAAATCTCCGTGATCTCCGTGGTGAGTGGGATTCCTCTCCCACAAGGGGAGAGGAGCAAAATTCATATCGTCGGCTGATCGTCGATCCGCATGCGTTTCAGCCGCCGCCACAGGGTGGTGGTGCTGATGCCGAGTTCGCGCGCCGCGTCGACGCGACAGCCGCCATGCCGTTTCAACGCCGCCAGGATGACGCTGTGTTCGGTCTCGGCCAGGTGCCCGGCCAGCAACGGCGGGTCCATCGGCGTGCCGAACTCATGCGCCGCGGTCGCCGCCGACAGTCCGGAAAAGTGGTGCGCCAGCAGCACGTCATCGCTGGCCAGGTTGACCGCCCGCTCCAGCACGTTGTGCAGTTCGCGGCAATTGCCGGGCCATTCATAGGACTGCAGTCGCTCCATGGCCGAGGGCTCGATGGCGCTGATGAAACGACCGTTCTGGCGGATCAGGCGATCGAGGATGCGCTGCGAGATTTCCGGGATGTCTTCCTTGCGCTCGCGCAGCGGCGGCAGGCGAATGTCGATGACGTTCAGCCGATAGAACAGGTCGGGGCGGAACCGGCCGGCCTTGATGTGTTGCGGCAGGTCGCGATTCGAGGTGGCGATGATGCGGACATCGATGGGTATCGGTTTGGCCGAGCCGATGCGCGACACTTCGCGCTCCTGCAAGACGCGCAGCAGCTTGGCCTGGGTGTCGAGGGGCATTTCGCTGACCTCGTCGAGCAGCAGAGTGCCGCCGCGCGCCTGTTCGAAGAGGCCGGCGCGGCCGCCTTTCTGGGCTCCGGTAAAGGCCCCCTCCTCGTAGCCGAACAGGGTGCTCTCGACCAGGCTCTCGGGCATGGCCGAGCAGTTGATGGCGATGAACGGGCCATGACTGCGCGACGACGCGTTATGAATGGCTTGGGCGAACAGTTCCTTGCCGGTGCCGCTTTCGCCGACCAGCATTACCGAGGATTGCGACTGCGCCGCCTTCTTGGCGATCTCGACGACCTGGAGGATCTGCGGGCTGCGGCCGACGATATCCTCCCAACTGTATTTGCCGGTGCGGGTGCTCTTCACCTGGTCGAGCAGACGCTCCTTCTGGCGCACCGCGGTGGCGTTGTTGAAGCCGAACCCGAACGACGGATTGATCGGAATGCGCACCGCCATGGCGCCGGGGATCGAGCGGGACGAGCCGATGTTCGGCTTGCCGGTCCGCATCACCTCGCGGCAGGGCTCCGAGATGGTGCCGGGACCGACGCGGGCGCGGCCGAGGGCCGGGTCGGCGGTCATGATGCGGCGCCCTTCGCGGTCGAACAGCACCGCCTCGCCACCGGCGACGCGGGCGATCAATGGCAAGGTCTCCTTCAGCACGTTGAAGAACTCGTTGCGCCGTTCGACCTTGCTGACGTTGGACATATAAAGGACGTAGCTCTCGATCGGGACGGCCACCTGCTCCACCCCCGAGACGGGATCGGTCTGGCCCTGGGTCTCGCCGCTTTCGGCGGTCCGCCGGCAGAACTCCAGAACCTGGGTCTCCACCTCGTCGACCGCCTGTCCCTGGCGGTCCATGGCAACCAGACAGAGGCCGCGCCGATCGGTCAATACGACGCCCCCGCCGCCCAATCGGGCGATCAACGGCAGGGCGGCCACCAGGTTATCGAGAAGGGTGCTCATCCAACGCTCCGAAGGGGCCGCGGCCGGGCTGCCGATGCCCGTGCATGATCGGTCAGCGACCTCACCGAAAGCAACAATCGTTCCATCATTGATCTGGATTAGAGCGCGCCGCCTGCGGTTTGAGCAGAATCGCCGGTGGCAGGCCAACGGCCGGACAATGGCCCGGACCACTGGCGCCGCCTGCCGCAACGACTTGGTCGAGAGGCTGCCATGGAATCCAATCTCTCTCCCGTGCTGACGCGTCAGGACATTCGGGACGTGGTCGGCAGTATCGACGATAGCGTCGCCGCCGACATCATCGCCTGCGGAGCCACCATGGAGGATTTGGTCGAAGCATACGCCTGGGTTGCCGACGAAACCGACGCCCTGGCCGATGCCGAGAAGAACCTCAGTGGACAGGTGGCTCGTGTCTACGAGATCCTGACCGCCGAAGACGCTTGGCCGGAGGAGCCCTGAAGGCTCTAGTGGAAGAGCGTTGCCGCCTCCGCCCCGGATCCGGGGTCGATCCCGGCAATTGCGAACAGCTTGGCGGGAGCCAGGATGTGAAAGAGGCCGTTGCCGTAGTCGATGACCCCTTTCTGGCGCAACAGCGCCAAGGTCCGGTTGGTGTGGACCGGGGTAAGGCCGAGCGCGTCGGCGATATGGGTCTGGGTCAGGGGCAGTTTCAGCATCTCCCCCGGCGCCTCGGGAGCCCGGCGGCGCAGACGGTAGAACAACTCCAGCAGCAGGCTGGCGATCCGCTCGATGGCCGTCTTGCGCCCCACTGAGGTCAGCCGGTCATAGGCCCGCGCCTCGTCATGCGAGAACATGCAGGCCAGCTGGTAGGCGATGTTGGGACGCCGGTGCGCCACCTCGACCAGGCGAAGCCGCGGAATCACGCATAATTCCATGCTATTGACGGCTTGGGCGCCGAAGCTGGGCGCGGTGACTTCCGGATGAAAGCCGACCAGGTCACCGGGAAGGACGAACTGGACGATCTGCCGCCGTCCATCTTCCAGCAATTCATAGAGAAAGGCCCAGCCTTCCCGGATGCGGAACACCTCGTCCGAGGGTTCCCCCTGGTAGAACAGGTCTGATCCTGGGCCGACATGGCGCGGGGCGATATGCAGCAGGCTGCGGTCGTCGACCGAAAGATGCCGGCACAATCCCTCGGCCCGAACCGGGCAAGCCGCACAACCGGCTGCGGCAAAGGCTTCCTGACGCATCGGCTTCCCCTCCGCCATCGGAACCAACGCTGCAGTGCAGTATCGCACCGTTCGGCAATCCTGGCGAGCATATCATGGGGACGGGCGGCAATGCGGGCGTGCACGGGCTAGTGGATAAAATCCAACAGATATCACCCTATTGAGGATTCCCGGTGACTCGCGGATGTGCGAGTCTGTGGGATGCGCCCAGGGATCATCTTTGAAGTGAATGCCGCCGACCGTGTCCGATTGGAAGCGATCGTGG
>CAIOJO010000278.1 GCA_903858635.1 uncultured Telmatospirillum sp.
ATCGCGGCTTCGCCAGCACCGACGCTGGCCACCGAGATCGCGGCACCGGCCCCGGCAAGGTTGCCGTGATTCGCGTGGAACAGCGCCACGCCATCGGCGAGAACCGGGTTGCTGACGATGTGCGCCCAGGCCACCGAATTTTCCCAGTCGGTCACCCGCATCGCGGCCTTGCTCGGCAGGTCGGCGAAGCCGTTGAGATCATCGTTGACCAGGGCTTGCCGCGACAGGGTGATCACCCGGCCGTAATGGGCGAGCTGCGCGGTCTGGCCGTTGTCGCTGATGGCGCCATTTTTGTACTCGGCGTTTTCACCCAGCGCCAGCGGCACCGGAAAGTCGCCGATGCGGACCAGATTGGTCGGCTTGTAGTCCTTGAGATCGCGCCTGGCGAAGAAGCGACGATAGGTCGGGGCGGCGTTCTGGTAGGCCGGCAGCAAGACCTTGTTCGCGACGTTAGCCAGGAGGTTCGGGAAATCGGACGTGGTCATGGCGCGCTGATACAACTCGCTCGGCGCCAGCCAGCGGTTGCCGATCGGGTTGCCTCGGCGATCGGACAGCTCGGCGGCGAGGTCGAGCAGCGACCGGCCGCTGTAGGCGCGGGCGTTCTCCGGCAGGGCGACGCGGAACCGCTCGGGAAGATGCTCGGTCGCCCGGTGGGCGAAGGCCACGGCCATCCGTTCGACCGTGGTAACCGGGTCATCATGGTCGGTCAGCACCTGCGACACCGCCAGCGAGCGGCCAGCCGAGCGGGTCAGCATGGTGTCGAAGGCGGCGGCGCGGGCCTGATCGACGCTGGCGCCGGAATCAACCAGGGTGTCGATGGCCTCGACGGCCATGCCAGCGGCGCGGCAGATGGTGCGGATCGAGCCCGCGCGGGTGGCGAAGTCGGTATTGGCGGGAGTGCCGCCGTTGCTCTGCGCCTGATCGGCCGGCGCCGCCGTACGGTGGGTCATGGTTTCCTCGTTGGCACGAACATAAGCGCCGGCATCCACCGGCACGGGGGCGAAACTGAGAGCCTGAAAACCTATCGGTTCTCACCGAGAGGTCTCAGTAGTTTCGACAGTTGACCATCGGTAGCGATGAAGGCGGCCACATGGTGGAGTGAAGGACGAGCGCCAGTCGATCAGCGGACTTAAAGTTCGGCAACCCACTACCGGTCGTATTATATGGATGTCGCACCCGGTTTAATGGCTATGCTGGGATGAGGCGCCAAGTACACGCCATGTTATGAGCCAAAGCGTACCATCGCGCCGACGCCGTTACCTTTTCCAGGCCACGAACCACGAACTGTGTCAGGCCCCGATTGCGAGCTTGTGCATTGGCGCACTCCGCCGTCTGCGCTCGCTCCTTATAGATGGCCTTGGCCTCGTCGGTGGCCATGCGCTCGCGCCATTCGACAATTTCGGCGTCATCGTTGGGCCGAGGCGCGTGCCGATCGGCGGTCGGATCGCCACGAGGAGCTGCTACCGGTAAGTAGGTCACGACGCCAGCCTTGGCCAGAGCCGTGATATCATCAAACTTAACGAAGCCGCCATCGGCCAAGTGTTGTCTGGGCCGCTCGCCGTAATCGGCCGCCAGAGCATCGTTCATCGGGGCCATCTTGCCCTTGTCAGAGCCGATGTTGTCCACCGAGACGCCAGCAATTGCGCCACTCTTGGTATCGCTGGCGAACTGCACGTTGTAGGCAGGCCGAAAACCGCCATCAGGCATCTTCATCACCCGCGCTTGGGCATCGGTAGTTGACGCGCGAGGCTCCTTCGGACGCTCCTTGGGCTTGGCATTAACCGGCTCTCCTTCGGCCGACTTATCAGTACCCTTCTTCGCCATGCGCGCAGCCTCGCGCTCTGCCTCTTTGCGCACCTTTTCTGTCTGCTGCGCAAGAAGCTCTTCGGTGACGGCCAAGGCAGCAAGAACCCTAGATTCGCGCTCCTCGGCTGCCCTCTGACGCGCGGCCGCCTGTCGCCGGTTGGAAGCGGCGGGATCAGTAACCAACTCCGCGCGCAAATTCCGCACCGCTTTTTCCGCCTCATGCCGGCACTCTTGCAGGGTAGCATCTCGGCGAAAGGAAGCTGCCCCTGCCGAAGCTCGAACCCGAACGCCGTCCTGAGCAACGCGGTCCAGGCTGGCTACCCCGGCTTTGACAAGTGCAGTAAAGCTATCTATCAGAAGGCATTCAAGAATTTGACCGTGCCCAACTCGGAAGTCAGACAGCGTCGTGGCATTCATTCCGACGCCGCCGCAGAGCCACTGGTACCCGATGTGGTCGTCGCACAACCTGGCCACCTCCCGAGCGCTTCCGACCCCTTCGGTCGTTGCATACAGCCATAGTGCCACCATGATACGCGGATCAGCCGGTGGGTGACCCGCTTGTCCCTCGACCGCCTTAATCCCGGCAAGCAGTTGCGATAAATCCAGCCCTTCCACGAAGCGCCATACCATACGGACGCGATGGTCCGCTGGGATCAGGTCGTCCAAACAAATTGCACGAAGTTTAACTTGACGACGCTCAGCCTTGCGAAGCCGAGGTTTATCTTGAACGGGTCGATCCGGGGCAATCTGCTCTGGCAGAACGTCGAACAACTCTTTATCTCTGCTGGGGGCGGCTGCCATGCGTCGTTTTTCATTCTTCAGTGGCGATGCGCAGATTTTACCCGTAACGGCTCTCAAGTGCTCGAGAAATCTGACCCCGCCAACCGGGAAAGATTTTCAGGCTCTGAGATGATCGGTCATGCCCGCCTCGAGGCAGCGCTCGCGGTCGGCGGGCAGGGCGTTGGCGGTCATGGCGATGATCGGCACCGCGAGCCCGAGCCCGGCGCGAATCCGGCGGGTGGTTTCGTAGCCGTCCATCTCGGGCATCTGGATGTCCATCAGCACGGCGTCGAAGCGCTCGCGGCTCGCGGCCAGCAACGCCAGCGCCTCGGCGCCGCCGGCCGCGACCGCGACCCGGCTCCCCGCCGTCTCCAGGATGCGGAGGGCGATCATCTGGTTGATGGCGTTGTCCTCGACCAGCAGCAGCGACAGC
>CAIOJO010000279.1 GCA_903858635.1 uncultured Telmatospirillum sp.
GACACGGTCGGCGGCATTCACTTCAAAGATGATCCCTGGGCGCATCCCACAGACTCGCACATCCGCGAGTCACCGGGAATCCTCAATAGGGTGATATCTGTTGGATTTTATCCACTAGGTTAAGGCGCTCCTCAGAGAGGATTAGGCTCTCGATCTCTTTGGCCACGCGGGCGGCGAATACCCCCACGGGCTCACCTTGTGGCCCTCTTAACGCATGATGAAGCCAGCTTCTCATGCAACCCTAGATGGGGCCTCGATAGATATTTGTGCGTGGAATTTGGGTGTAACTTCTTCAAGACTATTGCTGGCTGGGCGATCTATCACGTAGGGGTGCATGCGGCAGGCCGGAACGCACATTCTGTTATATTCCGCACCTCGCCGACATGACGGACCAGAGGCGGACCGTGCGCATTATGCCGGGGGCCGCTCTTGACCCGGCCGGCGCAGACACCCAGCGCTACGTCCGCTATCGAAAACCGGTGCCGGTCAACGGAGCGGCCATGATGGGCGCTTTGCAGCGCGGCCCACCTGCAGGTTCAAATCAGGGCCCCGCAACCGGATTAATTTGCTGAGGGTCGCGCGGTGTGGTTAGCCAATATCTGTCGAAGCGACCGGATTGCAACCATCTCGGAGACTCAGTCGGTCAACGCCCTTGTACTCGACGCGTCCCCGGTGCCGGACGTTTACCGAGCTGCGTGATTCCAGTTCTTTTGACAGAACCCGGGGCGACATGTTTCATGACGGCCTCGACCTTGCTGGAAATAGTCATTTTCCCTCCCGTTGATTGTATGTTTTCTTATCGAACGCTCTAGCGCGAGCCCCGACAGTTATGGAAAGAGTTCTTCGCGTGCAGACCGTCGATGTGGTTGTGATCGGTGCCGGAGCTGCCGGCATGATGTGCGCGATCGAGGCCGCCAAGCGCGGCCGATCGGTGCTGATCTTGGATCATGCCCAAGCACCGGGTGAAAAGATCCGCATTTCGGGCGGTGGGCGCTGCAACTTTACCAATCTGCATGCGACCCGAGCGAATTACCTGTCGCAGAACCCCAGCTTCTGCATCTCGGCGCTGCGCCGCTATACCCAGCGCGACTTCATCGGCCTGATCGAGGCTGCCGGCATCACCTATCACGAGCGGACCCTGGGCCAGCTCTTCTGTGACGGCTCGGCCATGCAGATCGTCGATCTGCTGGTCCGCACTCTGAAGAGCCACGGCGCCACGCTGAAGCTCGGCACCTCGGCTTCGCGGATCGAGAAGACGGACGGGGGGTTCAGCCTGGTCCTCGATCCCGGCGGCAAGATCGCCTGCCAATCCCTGGTCGTGGCGTGCGGCGGCAAGTCGATCCCGAAAATGGGCGCCACGGGCTTCGGCTACGAAATCGCCCAGCAATTCGGCATCCGGATCGTCGAAACCCGGCCGGCGCTGGTGCCGCTGACGCTGGATCCGGCGAGCCTGGACAAGCTGGCCCCGCTGGCCGGTATCGCCCTCGACATCACCGCCGCCCACGGCAAAACCGCCTTCAACGAGGCGATGCTGTTCACCCATCGCGGCCTGAGCGGGCCGGCGATCCTGCAGATCTCGTCATATTGGCGCCAGGGCGAGGAGATTCTGCTGCGTCTGGTGCCCGGCACAGATATCTTCGCGACGCTGAAGGCCGCGCGCAGCCAGAATGGCCGGCAGGCGATCCAGACCGCTCTCGCCAATCTCTTGCCCAAGCGCCTGGCCCAGTACATCGCCGAAAGCCTGAATGTCGCCGGCAATCTCGCCGATTTGTCGGACGCCCATCTGCGCCGGGTCGATGCAGCGATCAATCAATGGCGCCTGAAACCGGCCGGCTCTGAAGGCTATCGCACGGCCGAGGTGACATTGGGTGGCGTCGATACAAACGAACTCGATTCCCGGACCATGGCGATCAAATCCCTGCCCAGCCTCTATTTCATCGGAGAGGTCGTCGACGTCACCGGTTGGCTGGGTGGCTATAATTTCCAATGGGCTTGGTCGTCGGGCTGGTGCGCCGGCCAATTCGTCTAAGCTGGTTGTTCCGGAACACTGCGACATCGTAATCGGAATTCGCCCAATCCTTGCCACGGGCACGGGAGCCGGGCAGCACGACAGGTTCTGTCAGCGATCGGTCAGCTACCGCAGGTATGATCTGCGTCACTGCGATTTGTCTCGTTCCGCTGATATTAAGTTTTAGTTGCTGTGCAATAAAGGCCGATGGACTTCGGGAGATACGGCAATGCCGGTCACCCATGACCGCGCCGGACAACCGTCAATGCAAAGGGGAAGCCTATGATTACCCTCAACGTCAACGGCAAGAGCTATCAGGTGAATTCCGATCCCAATACGCCGCTGCTGTGGGTCCTGCGCGACGAGTTAGGGCTGACCGGGACCAAATACGGATGCGGGGTGGAGATCTGCGGTGCCTGCACCGTCTGGATCGACGGTTCGCCCGAAAAATCCTGCGACGAGGATGTCGGCAGCTGCGCCGGCAAGAGCATCACGACCATCGAGGGCCTGTCGCCCACCCCGGGCACGCCGACCCATCCGGTGCA
>CAIOJO010000280.1 GCA_903858635.1 uncultured Telmatospirillum sp.
GCGATTTACGGATGCGATACAAGGGGTGTCTTTCTGTAATAGAGAGTCTTTCATTACAGAAAGACACCCCTTTCCAGATCGAGTTCAGGTTTGCGGAAGGACATCGCGGAAGTTGGGCGAAGGCGCTCATCGATCAGAAGCGCCACCCCAACGTTATTGCTGCGTTGACGCAGGCACTCGGGCGGAATGTCGGCATGTGGCGGGATGTTGAGGTAACGCAGGAGGCGGCTGACAACGATAACGCCTGCATCGGCGAAGCAGCCGCATAGACCGAACCGGGCGTTAAGGTTAACGCCATGATCGGCCTGATCGCCGCGTCGGTGGTCCGAGAGATGACCGGCGACGCGGCGATCAGGCGCGGCGACCATCAACAGAAGTCTATGGATTTTACGCGTACCGCCCGCAGCACCCGAAAACGGCTATAACACGCCGCGCCTGTGTAGTTCTCTCGCGCGCGTGAGGCTATAGCCCATTATTTTTGTGTTAAATATCGAGGCCCAGCGCGCAGTTGGACTCCGTTTTCCGCCTGCACCACCGCCCCAGCCGACGCGCCGACCAGCCGATCAGGGCCGCATCGGGCGGCATAGATAGGCGGGCAGAGACGGCAACGGCGCCACGTGGGCGCCGTCCGCATGGTCCAGATTTGGATTGTTGATTTACGCTCTGGCGATCAGGTTCCGAACGGTCGTTGCGTACCACGCCTTGCCGCGCGCCGTCCGGATGCCGCGAGCGTTCAGCGCCTCGGCGATTCCTGGCAGGGTCGAGACACCAGCGGCGCGGATCGAGGCAATCACCGGCAAGACGTTCGCCGCGTGCTGGTCCGCCTTCGCCTTGCCAATCGCAGCACCTTTCGCCGCAGCTTGATGGGCTTCTTCCCGCCGAGCAGGTATTGCCCAACCCAGCACGGTCCCGCGGGCCTTGGCTTGAGCCAATGCACCCTTGGTCCGCGCCGAGATCATGCGCGCCTCATGCTCTGCGACGGCTGCCAGGATATGTAGCGTGAGCCTGTTTGCCTCCGGGAAGTCTACGGCGACGAACTCGACGTCAGAGTCCATCAGATTGGCAATGAACTTGACGTTTCTGGCGAGCCGATCGAGCTTCGCAATGATGAGAGTGGCCTTCTTCTTGCGGCAGAGGTCTATCGCCTCCGCAAGCTTCGGGCGATCATTCTTCTTGCCCGATTCCACCTCGACGAACTCGTCGACAACCTTCCATTGCCCGCCGTTTAGATATGTCTCGACCGCCTCCTTCTGGGCATCCAACCCTAAGCCGCTGACGCCTTGCCGAGCGGTTGACACCCGATAATAGGCAACAAATCTGCCGTCCATAGCCATGCTCCCTCACCTGTTATAAACAGCCTACCAAGAATGGGCATTTATAACAAGCCGTGAAACACTTTCGGGCGCTAATCCACGTCCAAAGAGGCACCGCCCAACTGCATCACCATCACCCCCGATACCCCGCCAACTGCATCACCCGCTCATCCATCACGCCATTCCCCGCCCCAGCCCCGCCCAGCCGCCGAAGTCTACCGCCAGCACAACTGCATAGCCGGCAAGGCTACGCGCACCAGCGGCCTTGAAATCGCCAGCCCGTGTTTGGCCAACCGCGTAAAATCGACTTTTCGTGACCGGCGCCCCCACCGAGATTTTAGCTACGGCTCAGAATCATGGGGCACCTATTGATCGCCTGTATATTTCACTCGTTCCGCAGTTTCACTTGCAGATTCCGACGTGCCAGTCAAAAATTTTCAAAACAGTCGAATCGCCCGGTATCCATCTATACCGCAACTATCAACATTCCACGGCGCAACTGTCGCGCATCGCGCACCAATTTGCCGCATTGCTGGCGAATGCGGGCGCTTGACAAGAAATGTCTTGACAAGCGGGTAACACTTCTGTATGCTGAGTCCATGCTGGATTTTTGGGCTTTCGAGCCCCGCCCAGTCCATCCCCATCGACACATAGGACACGCCGACATGCCGACAACCGCCATGGTTGCGCACCGGCTTGCGCCCGCCATGGGCGTGAGTGACCGGACAGCGCGCCGCATCGCTTTAAAGCTTCAGGATGCGCACCTATTGCCCCCCGTCGCCCACGGCGGCCCCCGGACCCGTAGCCCCGTGCTCGACCACCGCCAGGTCATCACCTACGCGCTCGCCCTGGCGGCCCCGGGCATGGTCGAACAAGTCGCCGGTACAGTCGCCAGAGTCGCCACCCTCCGGGAACAACTCGACACCAACCTCGGCGCCCCCCTTCAAGACACCCTCACAAGCCTGATCACCAAGACGCCGCCAGATTTCTTCGTCGCCAACAATACCACGCTAAAAATAATCACCGTCGCCGACGAATTATGGGCAACGCTGGAAATCAAGACGACAGATCAAGCTGATATATCCATTCAGCACACAGACTATTGCTCGGTCTTCGACAGCCTAAGTCAGTCTGACAGGATTGACCGCTTCATCAATATCGGCAATGCCGCACCAATAGGCACTTCACGCGAGGTCGTAATCTACTCACCAGTATTCGCCATCCTGGCGGATATGATCCATCAAAAGTAAAGGACAACACCCCATGGCCTACGTAGCTTCCCTGTCCGCCGTCTCTGACGGCAAGACTTCCGGTAAAGTAGAATCGCTCCAGGCTAGTCTGGAACAGCGCGCTTTCAATGTCTGTAAGCGCGACGCCGCCCCCGTCGCTGGCGGCGCTAAGTATTGCGCCCATACGCTGCGCCGTGCCGGTGTAACGACATTGCCGGACAAGATTTCTATTCTGGAGCTTGATCGGCTCATGGCCGGCAAGGACATCGATCCTGCCGACCGCGTTGCGGTCAAGGTCTATCTCCGGGCCGTCGGCATCCTCGTAAGCAATAAGGCGGTGTGAGATGGACAAATACTCTCTCTGGTCGTCTGTTGACTACATTGTAGCTACGCTGATCAATTGCGGTGCTGATCTTGACACGGACGGTCGTCTCGTCAACGCCACCGTCGCCGATGCTGTCGCGCTGACGAGTTGGTCTGCCAATGATCAGACGGCGGCTCTCGCACGGCTTAACGGCCTTGGCCTGATTAACTGATGGGCACCCCTTCATGGGTTGCGGTGGGCGGTCCCGGTAACCCGGGCCGCCGCTCGCAGATCAGTCTCGCACTTCCGAATCAAGACTGGCTCCGCAGCATGGCGAAGCTGGAATCGAGAGAGCGCCGGACCGCTCGGCGGGCCGCCAAGATCCAA
>CAIOJO010000281.1 GCA_903858635.1 uncultured Telmatospirillum sp.
ACCCGGCATCCGAGACCTTCTTCTGCCTCCGCTCTGTGTCCCTTGTCGCGACCTCTCGGACCCGCTCCGGCGTCATGTTCCCCCAGCCCCGTATGTGGTAGCGGGTCACCGCCCGGCGGAGGGTGGCGAACATCGCCGGGTCCGTGACGGCCATGTCCGGCGGGGCGTCCTCTTGTGCCAACCGGGCGATCTCCTCGAGAAGCTCCCAGTCGCGCTCCAGGAACACACTCGCCATCCGTATACGCAGGAGGGCGTCAAGAGCATCGACTCTGAGTGTCCGCCGGGACCTAGTCATTGTGACCTCCGCACGAGAAGTTCGACGAAGAGCAGCTGGTCCACTGCCTGCTCGCGGTTCCGCTCGTTTGGAATCGACTCTGCGGCCACCTGTAACTCCTTCATGGTGAGGTCCCTATGACTGACCCACCACACGACATCGTCTAGATCGCTGTCGCTGCCTCTCACTAGCTTGATCGCCGCGAGGATTGCCGTCGGCGGCATCACGATGGTCAGCTTACCGGTCTGGTAGATGACCTCGACCGGGAAGTTGGCCGGCAGCGAGACGATCCCAGGTCGCACGAGCTGGACGTAACCGGTTTCTGGGTCAAGACATTCCTCCGTCGGATCGAACAGGAGCCCGGCCGCGATGACCGCCTTCCTCAGTATGCCAAGTGACCGTGGGTCTGTTGCCGGCGCCCACACGTCGATGTCGCCCGTCTGCCGCTCTGGCTGGCCGAGCAGGATGTGCCCAGCCATGAGCGGGCCCCCGCCACCACGGCGGCCCGTTGAGCTTGCTCCTGTTCATCCATGCGAGTCGTGTCAGCTTGCCGTTTCGGGGGTCGGAACGAACGGGAACCCGCGGAAATTGACGAGGTTGTTGAACCGCCCCTGGCAGGTGGCGGTGGTTTTGTCGCAACCCCAATAGACGACGAACTCATCACCGGTGGCGACGGCAAAATCCAGAGGATAGGCCAGCAGCAATTGGCTGCCGGTGGAAGCCTTCACCGTCCGCGTGATTGCCGTGTTGGCCCCGGTTTCGAGTTTGACCGTTCCCTGATCGAACAGACCAGCCGTGGCCCCCGACCAATTGATCGCCGAGACGGTCGATCCCGCCCCGACGGTGCCCTGTACGCCGAAACTGTTCTTGTCGAGGGTGCAACCGGCATCGAATAGCGTGTGCAGGCACCCGGCCTGCCAGAGATTGCGCGGCATATCGAGGTTCAGCAGGTTGGTGTCGGCCTTCACCGTGATCTGCGCTTCCACCCTCCCCACCGTGCTGATGGTGGAGATCCGACCGTGAAATAGTGGCACCAGGGCATTGGCGATGGGAACTTGGCCGAAGGCAGGCAGGAAGGCGCGGTCGCGTTGCAGGGTGGCACCGTCGAACAGCCCCTCGCGCAAAGCCACCGGCCAGGTCTGACCATCGATCATGCTGGTCGGCTGATAGGCGACGGTTACTGTCTGCTCATCGACGTTGACGCCGATGGTCGATTTGAACTTGAGGCCGGAGACCAGCACATCGCCAGCAATGAAGAGCAGCCCCGGCGCACCGGATCGCGGAACCAGGACATTGTATTGGCTGGATGCGTAGCGGGCGACCGTGCCATCCCGTAGGGTGAACGTATTGCAGTCGGCGTACTGAAATTGCGTTCCCGCTTGCAAGGCCGTCACCAGGGCGGTTGGAGCGGGCCTCATACCAGCACCGTCTGCAATTTCAGCGTCTGCAACTGCCAGAGGTTTCGCATGAACGCCTCAAAATCGTTCACGTCCTCGGCAAAACGGACATTGAAATAGTAGAAATAGCTGGCGGTAATCACCGCCCCGCTAGCCGGTGCCGAGTGGAAGATCAGCTGATTAGGCGGGGTATAGCTGTAGGTCGAAGGGTCGGCCAATCCGCCGTTGACATAGACGCCCTGCAGATCAGCCGGGAACACGTACCCCACCGGCTCGACGAACCCGCCGGTCTGTCGCAACAGGGTGAACCCGGTGGTGCCGCCATCGCCATCGCCAATTTGTTGGAGCGTCGCCGTGTCATCAGCCGCATTGAAGGTGATGGCGCCCAGATCCAGGAGAAAGCTGTCATATTGACCCTGGCGGGCGAGAAAAAACCCCATCAGGGTTTGCAGCTCCTGATGGGCGATATCGGCACGCAACACGTCGAAGGTCAGGTCGATCTCATAGATCGGGTATTGCATAAAAGCGGCACGGATCTCGCGCCCCGAAACATGGCTGGCGACCCGGGTGGAGAACTGGGGTCGCAGGTGGACTGACCAGGACAAACCGGGAAGCGCGGTCGAGACGCCACTCGACCCACCGCCTACCGGCAAGGAAATGGTGCTCATCAACGGAGCCTCCGCTTGGGGCAACATCAAGACTTCGACGGCGGCCAGGGACACCCGGATCTTTGGATTGCCGCCGGTATTGGCTTCAATCCCGGCAAAAGCCACCCGCAGTTTCGGATTGCCGCCGGTCTGCACATCGACCGCCGCTTCGGCAACGCGAGCGCTGGAATTACCTCCGGTCTGGACCTCGACCGCGACATCGGCCGCACGAACACGCGGGGTGCCGCCGGTCTGAACCTCGGCAGCGACCTCGGGCACATGGATGGTGGACATCAGGCGGTGATCCTCTGCCCCACCTTCAAAAGATTGACGGCCGGGTAAAGCCAGCTCAGGCCGGTCGCCGGATCGGTGACGAACATATCGCTCTGCACAGCGTAGCTCTGGCTCAAATTGACCGGAGCGCCGGTGACCTCGGTCCCGTTCGAGATCAGAACCGCCTCAAGCGTGCGCTGGGTAGCGTCATCCTGACGCGCCGCCAACCGCGTCTGCACGGCGACCACCAATGGCGTGTTGATCAGTGGCTTGACGGCGTAATTATCCTCCGCCCCGGTCGTCGGGCTGTAGACATAGAGGCTGTCATCCATCTTGGTGTTCGCCGCGCACTGCCAGTTGGCGTCGGCGGTATTCGACGGCGACCACTGTGTCGAAGCTCCCGATCCGCCGGGCAGCAATGCCTGGCAGCGGACGTTGCCGAGATAGGTGTTCAACGGCGCCGATCCGGTGGCGTCGCAGAGATACATGTCGTCCAGGACCCATTGGTTCAGGAAATTGAACACGGTGAAGAAGCTGTTGGACGAGGCCGGGCTCTGCGTCGTAATACTGGAAAACGACAGAATCGGCGTGGTGTTGCAACGGACCGTCATCGATCCATTATTGCTGGCGGCGATGACCGCCTCGACCTCGTAGTAGTTCCAGGGACCGGCGAAATAGGCGTCCACATCGGTAACGCCCAGAACTTGGAACCCTTGATTGACGGCATTCCCCTTCCCCCACAGTTTGATCACGCCATAGGGGCAGAATTCCAGATAGCAATGGATGATGCCGGTTACGCCGTCGATGAACTGGAGCTGCGGATTGTAAACGTTCGGTGTGACGGTCGAGGCGAAGCCGAGGAATCCGTGCGCGACATGGCTGGCCACGACCTGACTGATCGAGCCCTGGCAATAATTACCGTAACCGAATCTTCCAGGGGTCATCAGGTAGACGCCCCCACCTCCGGAAAGACCGGTGTTCATCCCCATCGAACCGGCGATGCCGGAGGCTAGCGAGCCGGTCGGCAGATAGTCGAAGCCCTGGAACCACAGCAACGCCATTCTATCATTTCCTACCGGAAGGCGCCGTTGCGCGCCTGGTTCTTGACCCAGCGCATCATGTCGCTGCCCTGGCTCATCAACAGCTTCTCCAGCGACACATCGCCGCCGGCGTTGACGGTCGGCGCATAGTGCAAATTGACATCGCCCCCGGCGGCTGCGGTGAGCGGCCCACCATGCAGCATCGACCTCATCGGATTGGCCAGGGAGGCCGGCAACACCATCTCGTTCTTGTGCAGAATGGCGGCGGCACCGTCGAATGGCACCTGGCCCCAGCCGCCTTCGGCGGACGCGATCGACTGATAGGCCAAGACCGCCGCGAAGGTGGCGGCGGCAGCCGCCGCACCGAGCGCAGGGCCGACGATGGGAATGCCCGCCATGGCGTCATAAGCCCCGGCTGCCGCATCCGCCGCTTTGGTGCCAATCGACGCGGTGGCAGTGCTGACGGTGACCGCCTTGGTGGTCGCGGCGGCCGAGGTGTCGGCGGCGGTCCTGGCCGTGTTCCCCGCAACCGTGGCCGCCGTTTTCGAGGATTCCATGCCAAACCACTGGCTGACCTTGCCGCCGATCATCGACAACAAACTGGCGTCGCCGGTGTGCTCGACGGCCAGGCGCTGCGCCACCCCGGCTTGTGTCGCCGTGGTCTTGGCCAGTTCGGTGGCAGCCCAGTTCACCACCGACTTCTGCGCGGTGTCGATGAAGCTCATCAGAATGCTCTGGGCCAGCCGGGCCTCGGCTTGACGCAGGGTCTGGGTGCCCTGGATCATCCCTGAGATCGAACTTGAAAAGGCCGAACTGATCGGCTGCAAGGCGCTTTTCCAGGCCTGCGCCGAAGCGTCCGCGTCTTTTTTCACCTGCTGGGCGGCTTCTCGATCAAGCGTCGCCATATCGGCGTCGTGCTGGGCTTTCAGCTTACGGATCTCGTTATAGACCCGGTCGTATTCCTTGGGCTGCTGAGCCAAAGTGGACAACTCGTTCTGAAGCCGCTGCTGATCCTCGCGATAGGCGGCCTCGGTAAAATCCTTAAGCGTGGCGATTTGCTGGGCTGCCGTGATCTTGCCGGCCGCCACCTCATCTTCGAGAACCTGTTTCTTTTGATTGAGCTGGATCTTGGCGATCTCGATGTCGGTCGCCGCATCCTGTTTGGCGATCTCCTGCTTTTCCTTGGCAAGCCGTGCCGCCTCCTGGGCCTGCTCTTCGTAAAGCCGCTTTTCGGCATCGCTGGCCGCTTTCTCGGCCTCCACCTTTTCCTTCGAACCATTGGCGGCCAGCTTCACTTTGCCGGTCCAGAACTCGGCCTCGAGGGCCAGCGACTGCGCGTGATAATCCCGGTCGGCCGCATGTTCCTTGGCGAAAGTCTCCTGACGTTGGGCCAATTCTTCCCGCCAGAGTTCCAACTGCGTCGGAGCGCCGGTGACCTTGTCCGGCTTCTTCAAATCGGCTTCTTGCTTGTCAAGAAGAGCTATCCTGGCCTGGAGCTGCTCCTTTTCGGCGGCGCTGGCCCCGATCATGTCCTGTTGCAGGCGCAACCGGTGTTGCTCGATCTGCTCGATCTGCTCCTCGACGGGAATCAGGGAGGGATCGGTCAGGTCGGCCTTACGCTGTTCGGCAATCTCATTCCGTTTGTCGGTCGCGGTCGGCTGGCCGCCGATTTTTCCGGCCTGTTGTTCCTGGACCCGCTTGCGCGCCTCCAAGGCGGCGAGTTCAGCCTGTTCCTGTTGGAGTTGCCCGGCGAAGTTGCCTCGCCCGCCCATGGTGGGGCGCGATGCCAATTGCTGAAGTTCGCCGACCCGTCGCTTGGCGGCGGCGATCTGCTGGTCGAGGGTGGCGATGGCATCGTTGCCACCGATCACCCAGGTCAACCCGGTCAGGAAGTTGGCCACCGCATTGCGCGCCTCGGTAAACGCCGAGGTCTGGCCCAGGCCATGAAGCAGTTTGTCCCAGGCTGTGCCGAGATTGTTGGACGCCGTCTGGATCGCCGTCAGGCCGGATGGCAGTTCGGCCAGCCGTGCCTTCCATGCCTGCAACAGCACGTTCTGCGCACCGATCCGATCGCCCTGGCGCTGCAAGGTCTCAATCTGGCGCAGCTGCGACGTGTTGAGAATATTGAACTCGGCGTCGAGGTCTTTGGCGCCTTTGGTCGGATCGGCAAAGGCCGCCGCCAGCCGCTTGGCCGATTCCGGAGCATCCACCCCCATGGCGCGGGCCGACTTGTCGATGTCGCTGGTCAGAGCACCGAAAAGCTGCCCGCCGATCTGACGAGTGCGGGCAAAATCGGTGATGATCTGGTCGGCCGCCTCGCGGTTGACCCCGGGAAGATGGGTCAACTGGGCAACCAATTCCTCGACCCCTTGCCCGCTGATCATGCCGGCATGGCCGACGGCGGCAAAGGCGGTCTGGATGGCGTTGGCCGCCCGTGCCGATTCCTCGGCCACCGCGACGAATTTATAGACGGTGCCGACGGTCACGGCGATGGCGGCTGCCACCAGGGTGGTCGGCGTCAACAATGTCGCGAACGCACCCCCCAGGGGATTGTCCCGAGCCGTGTTGAAAGTCGCTCGGCAGGCGTCACGGTCTGAACAGGCGACGCGGCCTTGGCGTGCTGTTCAAGATCGGGGTTGATGGAATGCTTGGCCTGATGGGCCAGCAGGGCGGCTCGCAGGG
>CAIOJO010000282.1 GCA_903858635.1 uncultured Telmatospirillum sp.
CCCTGCGAGCCGCCCTGCTGGCCCATCAGGCCAAGCATTCCATCAACCCCGATCTTGAACAGCACGCCAAGGCCGCGTAGCCTGTTCAGACCGTGACGCCTGCCGAGCGAATTTCAACACGGCTCGGGACAATCCCGGACGGCAAGCCCGTGCGCTTTCGGGTCACCCTCGACGGTGAGGCGCCGGGCGACGCCCACGGTGTCGACGTGACCGCCGAGGGGAATGGAACCGTAACCGAACAGCGGCTCTATCAGCTGGTCAGGCAACCGGGAAAGGTCACCGACCGCACCTTCAGCGTCGAATTCCTCGACCCGGGCGTCACCGCCTATGCCTTCACCTTCGGATGATCGGTCGGCACGCGGACATTTCCTCCCCCCAACCTGCGAGGACTCGCATTATGACAGCATCTATTCCCTTCTCGGGATTCTCCCCGGCGCGGCGGCGGCGCGGTTTGGCCTGCTCCATCTTAGCCACCGTTGGCCTGCTGCTGTGGCAGAACGCCGCTCATGCCGAAGACGCCGTCGTCATCGCGCCTCCCGCCGAGGACGAAGTCCCGGGCCCGAGCCACGTGGAAAAGGCGGTGGTGGCGGGCGGCTGCTTCTGGGGCGTCCAAGGGGTGTTCGAGCATGTGCAAGGCGTCCAGCGCGTCGCCTCGGGCTATGCCGGCGGCGCGGCGGATACGGCGCATTACGAAACCGTCGGCACCGGCCGCAGCGGCCACGCCGAGTCGGTGGAGGTTACCTTCGACCCGACGCGAGTCTCATACGGCACCTTGCTGCGGATCTTCTTCTCCGTCGCCCACAACCCGACCGAAGTAAACCGCCAAGGTCCGGACACCGGCACACAATACCGCTCGGCGATCTTTCCGGCGACACCGGCACAGCAGCGTATCGCGCAGGCCTACATTGCGCAGTTGAACGCCAGCCACGTCTTCGGCGCGCCGCTTGCCACGCGCATCGAGGACGGGGCCCGATTCTACCCGGCCGAGGACTACCACCAGGACTTCCTCGCTCAACACCCCGGCTACCCCTATATCGTCGTCAACGACTTGCCCAAGATCGCACAGCTCAAGCGCCTGTTTCCCTCGCTCTATCGCGAGCAGCCGGTCTTGCTGAAAACGCCGTCGTAGACGGGTCACCTCTGTCGCAGAGCGGGCCTATCGGTTCTCGCGAGGCCGTTTGGCCGGTCAGTGTAACGGCACGGCCGGCAAGGGGGTGCCGAAAGACTGCGACAGTTGCTCGCTGCGGTAGCGGGGCAGCGCGGACGGCGCTTCGGTGAGCACCAGGCGATCGCCCGACAACCGGGCGACCGACGCCGGAGCGGCGATATAGTTGCCCGGACCGAGGTTGGCACCGGAAATGATGACATAGCGCACTTCGCCGGTGGTCGGCACGGCGGCGACGGCGTCGACGCTCCCGACCGTACTGCCGAGGGAATCGAACACCGGGTAGCCGACCACGCTGCCCTGATGGGCCAGCGTCAGCGGTTCGCCACCGCTCGGCAGGGGCGACGGCGTGGCCGGCGGCAGAGTGGCCACCGGCGGCAAGGGGCTCGGCGCCGTGGCCAAGGTCGACGGGTAGCGCTGCCCCAATTCACTCAGGGTATAATGGGGCAATCGGGCCAAGGTAAGCTCGTTCGCTGCGACCCAGACCGACGACGCATCAATGTGCAAGGCCGATATTGGAAGCACCGCGTAATCGGCGGCTTGGCTGGACGAGGCAACCACATAACGGGGCGCTCCGGTGGTCGGATCGACCAGCACATAATCGATGACGGCGAGTTTGCTGCCGTTGGCATCGGTCACCGCGCGGCCGACCAGGTCGCTCTGCCTCGATGTGGCAAGTCCGGTCGGCGGAACGATGCTTTGGCCATCCCACATGCCCTGGCTCAAATTGGGTCCGGATGGCTCGGTTGGCATTGTGCAGGCCGCCACGGCCAAGCATACGAGCAGACAAAGCCCCATCCTTGTCAGCATGGACGCCTCCTCCTGAAGCGGGAGCAATTGCGCTCCCTTCTCTTGGCAAACAGGCAGGGCGGCACCGGGTTCCATAATCGGGGTTATGGTGGTACGCCGAATGGCGGCGTGGTCAGGGCGAGATTTGCATCGTCCTCCTGACGGTGTCGAAGTCCGCGGGTTGCGCCTTTACCCAGAGGTCGCGCGCCGCCTTCTGGCGGGTCAGATAGTCATCCAGCCCCAGCGAAGTGAGGCGCTCGCCAAAACCTGGAACGCTTTGCCCACGCAGCAGGCTGTGCTGAATGAGCCGACCCAGCCGGGGCGACGGATGCCCCCCATTGATGAAGGTCCGACCCGACAGGCCCATGGCAATGGTCGTCTCGCGGTTGTAGCCGGCGAAATCCCAGAGAGGCACGCCGCGGATCTCGCACAGAGCGACCAGGCGACGCAGCCAAGCCTCGTGGGTCGCAGCTTCGCCCTGCAAGCGCAGCGCCTCGAGGAGGCTGGCATGCAGCGGCGGCAGGAAGGCCACCACCTCTATCCCGCGCCGACCGGCTTCGCCCAGGAGGGCGTCGAGCCGAGCCAGGGACTGTTGGGCCGGCCCCTTATGGGCCACCACCTGGGCGTAATAGCGGGCGCTGACCGCGTCGGCGCCAATGCCGTTCGCTTCGACGAAGCCGTCGGGATGATAGGACTGAACCTCGCCTTTGCGCGAATTGCGCAGCACGCTTCGGCTCTTGAGCGTTGTCTCGGCAGACAACAGCAGGCGCGGCAGGGCTTTCCACAGCGCCAGCGGTCCCGACAGATCGGGGTCGAATCCTGGTCGCGCCGGAGCGGTATCGTCGAACGAGACGTAATCCAATCCGATCACCAGCAGCTTGGCAGGGGTCGCCGCCAGGACATGGCGGGCATAGACATCCAATTCTGCAATGGTGAGGGCGGGAATGCCGAAATTGAAGATGCGCCGTTCTGGAATGTCGGCAGGATCAAGGCCGATCATCACCCGCGAGGTGCCGAAATAGACCACTTCGGGGCGCAACCGAAGAATTTGCAGCGGCTTCACCAAGCGGTCGTTTCCGAGATATTTGACGTCGTTGATGCCGGGGCGAACCGGCGCGCCGAGAACCCCGTAAGGATCGATCGCCGCATTGAAGGCGGCCAGCAGCAGCAGCGGTAACGCCAGAGCCAACAGGAAGACGCGAAGGTATTTCATGGCTCAGAATTGGAAATAGATGAATTCACTGGCTCTGCCGAACTGGGTCAGCGCGCCTGCCAGCACCAAGGCCGTCAGGGTTGCCCAGGCGGTGGAACGGCGCCAGCGCCAGCCCAGCTGCGGCAGCGGCAAGCGGTCCGGAACAGGGTGCTCGGCTCCCAGACAGCGATAACGGGCGAAGATCTCCTGGGTATTGGGCAGAAACCAGACCATCAGAAGCAATCCGGCGATCCATATCCATCCGAGGCCCCAGTCGACCGGTTTGGGCGGCGCCATCCACAGATCGCCTTGCGCGTAGAGGCTTGCCGCGGACATGCCGTTGATGCCATGCAAGCCCGCCATCCCGGCCAGCATCGACAGGGCTGCCTGGAGCGTGACGGCGCGGAACGGAACCCAGGCCACCACCACGGCCAGGAAGGTCACGACGCCGCCGGCCAGACGCCCCGCCCGGCAAGCCGCGCCGGGGGGCCGACTGCGGCGCCATGCGTGATTGATCACCAGATAGAGCCCGTGCAGCGCTCCCCACAGCACGAAGGTCCAGCCGGCCCCATGCCATAACCCGCCCAACAGCATGGTCGCCATCAAATTGACCGTCCGACGGCGCGGGCCTTTACGATTGCCACCCAGGGGAATGTAAAGATAGGCCCGCAGGAAGCGGCTCAGGGTCATGTGCCATCGCCGCCAAAACTCAATGATGCTGCCGGCTTTGTACGGGGAATGAAAATTCAGCGGCAGGCGCACCCCGACCATGCGGCCGAGACCGATGGCCATGTCGGAATAGCCGGAAAAATCGAAATAGATTTGCAGGGTATAGGCCAGGGCGGCGCCCCAAGACGGCAAGAGCGCGGGACCGGCGCCGGTCGCTGCGGCGTCGAAGACCGGCGAGGCGTAGGCGGCAATGGGGTCCGCCAGAAAGATCTTCTTTCCCAGTCCCAGGGTGAACAGCGACAGCCCCAATCCAAGCCGGTTGGCCGAGAACCGGCTGATATATGGCTGAGCGAACTGCGGCATCATCTCCTTGTGATGGAGGATCGGCCCGGCGATGAGATGCGGGAAATAGGTGACGAACAGCGCATAGCGGATGAAATTGAGTTCGGCCACCTCGCCGCTCGCCGTGTCCACCAGGAAGGCGATTTGGGTGAAGGTGAAGAACGATATTCCCAGCGGCAAGACGATTGCGCCGAGGGACCAGCCGGCGCCGGGGGCGACGGCATCCAGGAAGAAATTGGCGTATTTGAAATAGCCGAGCAGCAACAGATTGCCGGCGACCGCGACCGCGAGAAGCCGCCGACGGGTCGGCCCAGGGCTCCGGATCAGCGCCAGTCCCGCCCCATAATTGAACAGGATCGAGAGCAACAGCAGGAGCACATAGGGTGGATTCCACCACGCATAGAAAGCCAAAGAGGCCAACGTCATCCATGCAATTGCCAGACGGTGTGAGAAACGGCCCGCCAGAAAGAACAGTCCGAGGGTGAGGGGACGAAAGAAAAAAACAAAATAGAAGCTGTTGAAGAGCATCGCGGTACTCGAAACGGGAAGAACCCGCGGCTTGGCCACTTATTGGCCGACATCTTGGGGTAAATTAACTCAAGCGGGGGCCTCCGAGAAGGGGCGTATGGCGAAAACCGCCCTGGAGCCTTTCCCGCCGCGGGCTATCGATCGGATAGGGTGTCCCGGCACGGGAACGAGGTAGCAGGGTGGCGGCGTCCGGCGGCGCAAACCACGTCAGGTCGATGCAAGGCTTCACGGAGCCGCGCGCTTACAACGGCGGAGGTGGCTGTGTTCGTTCCCTATCTGATGATGGTGACTCCCCTGGTCTGCTGGGTTGTCGTGGCGTTGGCGATCGCCGTGACGATCCTCGCCGGTGTGGGGCAGGCCGAGGAAAGCCGTGCCTTGGCGCACGGCTACGACCGCCGAAAGGGTGACCGCCGGAGGGTCGCCCGGCACGACCCGGTCATGTCATCCGGGCGGTCGGCGTCGTCGTTTTCTGGATAGCGCCACCGACCGAGGCGCGAACTTTTTCCGCGGCCGAAGGTTGAGGCTGGTGAGGGCTGGCCTCTTGCGGCCGGCGGAGGCGGTCCTCGGCGATTGGGGAGAAGCGCGATGGGTGAATTCATATCCGACGTCAAGATCTTGCGGGAACGGGCGCGTCAGCATCTCGAGCAGGGCGCCGTTACCGGCAGCTACAAGGCGGACCGCCAGGTCGTCATCGATGTGCTCAATCAGGTACTGGCGACCGAGATCGTCTGCGTGCTGCGCTACAAGCGGCACTATTACGCCGCCTCGGGCATCCACTCGGAATCGGTCAAAACGGAATTCCTGCAGCACGCCGCGGAAGAGCAGCAGCACGCCGATTGGGTCGCCGAGCGCATCAACCAGCTGGGCGGTGAGCCGAATTTCAATCCCGAAGGCCTCACGCTGCGCAGCCATTCCGAATATATCGAGGGCACCGATCTGCAATCGATGATCCGCGAGGATCTGGTGGCCGAGCGGATCGCCATCGAATCCTATTCGGAGATCGTTCGCTGGCTCGGCAACGACGATCCGACCACCCGCAGAATGATCGAGGACATCCTCAAGGTCGAGGAGGAGCACGCCGACGACATGGCCACTCTGATGGCCCAGGTGGGCGGCCGGTAGCCTCGGCGCCGCGGGAGTCAACCATGCCGATCGATGCGAGCGAACGAACGGCCGACCGGCCGGTCGACGAGGTGGGCGAGGGCTCCTTTCCGGCCAGCGATCCGCCGGCCTGGACGGTGGCCCACACCGGCAGCCCGACCCGCCTGCCGCGCCGCCCCGCGGCGGAAGAACGGATGGATGCCTGGCGGGTGGCCCCCGCCGCATTCAAGGCGATGGTCGGGTTGCAGGGATATGTCGAGCGCTGCGGGTTGGAGGCCTCGCTGCTGGATCTGGTGAAGATCCGGGCCTCGCAGATCAACGGCTGCGCCTTCTGCATCGCCATGCATGTGCGGGAGGCGCGGGCCCGCGGCGAGAGCGACGAGCGCATGCATCTGCTGAACGCCTGGCGCGAGGCGCCGCTCTACAGCCGGCGGGAATGTGCCGCCCTGGCCTGGACCGAAGCCGTGACCCTGGTGACCGAGGGCCATGTGCCGGACGCCGTCTACCGGCAGGCGCGGCAGCAGTTCTCCGATAAGGAACTGGTCGACCTGACCTGTGCGGCGGTCGCCATCAATGGATGGAATCGCTTCAGTATTGCCTTCCGCAGCGTTCCCGAAACCACACCCCCGAACTGACTAGAAGGTCAGGGTGTTGCGCAGGCCGAGGACCAGGGCGTCGGGGATGGTGCCGCCGGGGCGGGCCGTCGGCAAGGGATTGGCCCCGCCGAAGCCGGGGTGCAGGATGTATTGCAGGTCCGGTTGCAGGCTCCACCAGGGGGCCAGGGTGGCGGTGTAATTGAGCTCGACGAAGGCCTCGCAGTCGCGCACCGGCAGCTTGGTGTCGCGGTCGGCGGCGCGCGCCGCCTGGCCGATACCGGCATAGCCGAAGCCAAGGGTCAGCACGTCGGCGGCGCGCCAGGGCAGCGGCGCCTTGAGTCCCACGCCTCCGTCGACATACCAGGTGACCAGGTTGATCGCCGGGTCGGGCGCCGCGCCGGCCCGCAGGAACAGGCTGAGCGCCCGGTCGGCGTCGCGCCACACCGTCTGGTCGGCCACCACATAGACCGCCTGTTCCCCGGCATGTTGCTGCGGGGTGCCGCCGGCCAGCAGCAGCGACTGGCCGTTGCTGTTGAGATGCAGGTCGTCGAAGCGGGCGGTGTCGAACCAGCCACCCAGTTTCAGCATGGCTGGCAGCCCGGTCGCATCCTTGGCCTGATTGCGCAGATACTGCAGTTCGGTGACGATCAGGCTGTCGCCACTCACCTTGAACTGGGTGCCGGGGCGATCGACGCTTTCCGGCTGGTGGCTGAACACCGCGGTCAGCCAGGCGAAGTTCTCGGTCGGCGCGATGGTCAGGCGGAGCCCCGGCGCTCCCAGCGGATAGCCCGGCCCCAGGGTCAGGTTCTGGTCATTGGGTCGTCCCGCCGGCAGATTGGCGAAGCCCAGCGCCGGCCAGCCGAAGGTGCTGTTGAGCAGATTGGCTGCGGTCGGGCTGACCAGGAACTCATCGTCGACCGACAACTGGCCGGCCCGCAGCGACAACGCGTCGTCGAAGCCGGTCTGCTGCAGCCACAGGGTCCACAGCCGGGTATAGCGCTGATTGCGCCCGGGCAGTTCGGTGTTGCTGACGTCGAGGGCGTTGCCGATGTTGTTCAGCCCAGGGCCGCGACCCTCGGCCGAGACCAGCCCGGCATGGGCGGTCAAGCCGGCCGGACCGCCCAGCTTCTCGCCGTCGAGATCGGCGGTCAGCAGGAACTGATTCTCGGCGGCGACGCCTTGGCGCATGCCGCCGCTCACCGTGCCGAACAGTTCGGCGATGCTGCGCAGGCCGAACGTCGCCCCGCCCTCGCTCAAGGTGGTGCGCGCCCCACCCCAATCGCCGGTCAGCGTGTCCTGTTCCCACAGACCGAGCGGCGGAACCTCGTCGGCCCAGCCGCGATGCGGCAGGATGCAGCAGCCGATCGCCAGGGAGAGCGCCAGTCCTTGATATGCGGCGTTCGACATTTGAAGTTTCCCTTTCCGAGCCAGACTATGCGGTTCGACCAGGGGTCGTTTAGCAGCTTCGATGATTCTGTCAACGGCGCCCCTCGCCCCGATCCCCAAGGCCGGCGGTTGCGCCGGGCAAAATCGGCCCGGCAGCGGCCAGTTCGGCACCGGCAGCGGTTCGCGCCACAGGCGAATTTTGGGGGGTGAAACCATGGCGCAGCCGGATTATATTCGTTCGGCGTCAAACAATCTTTCGGAGTCCTGCCACAGGACAACCGTCCAACGCAAAGAGGCGGCGCGAGGGGCGCCGTTTCAGGGAGGTAGAATGAAAAAGATAGCAGCCCTGGCCGGGGCCGTGTTCGCCCTTGGCTTGACCGCCGCCGCCGCCGCGGCCGCGGCGGCCGCCGATGCCCCGGTGCAATTGAAGATTTCGTTGTGGGTCCCGCCGCAGCATCCGCTGGTGGCCAGCGCCAAGGAATGGGCCGATTCCATCACCAAGGATTCGGGCGGCACCATCACCTCCGTCATCTTCCCGTCCGAGCAATTGGGCAAGGCCTTCGACCATTACGACATGGCGCGCGACGGCATCGTCGACATCGCCTATGTCAGTCCGGGCTATCAGCCGGGGCGCTTCCCCATCATCAATCTGCCGCAGCTTCCCTTCACCGTGGCCAATGGACGCGACGGCACCGCCGCGGTCGACGCTTGGTACCGCAAATACGCCGCGGTCGAGATGCCCGACACCCATGTCTGCCTGGCCTTCGTCCACGATCCGGGGTCGCTGCACGCCCGCAAGAAGATCGTCCTGCCGAGTGACCTCAAGGGCGTCAAGGTGCGGCCGGCGCAGGCCGCGGTCGGCGAATTCGTCACCCTGCTGGGCGGCACCAATGTCCAGGCCTCGGCCTCCGAGGCGCGCGACGTGCTGGAACGGGGCGTCGCCGATGCCATCACCTTCCCGTGGAACTCGCTGTTCCTGTTCGGCATCGACAAGGTGGTGAAATACCATATCGACGCGCCGCTCTACACCACCGCCTATGTGTGGACCATGAACAAGGACAAATACGACGGCATGTCGGCGGCGCAGAAGAAGGTCATCGACGACCATTGCACCACCGAATGGGCGGTCAAGCTGGCCGGGCCGTGGGCCGATTACGAGGCGGCCGGCCGCGACAAGATGCGCGCCTTGCCCGACCACGAGGTCTACAAGCTGACCCCCGAGCAGCTGGGCGAATGGAAGAAGGCGGCCGACCCGCTGATGAAGAGCTGGGAAGCCAGCGTCAAGAAGGTGGGCGGCAATCCGGACGTCATCGCGGCCGACCTGAAAGCCAGCCTGGCCAAGTACCACGCCGCCTACTGAGGCGGATGGGTTTCCTGACCCGGCCCTCAGAGGGTGAGGGTCGGGTCAGGGGCCAAGACTTGAGGGGGAACGAGAGCCAAATGGCCGAACCAGAGCAGCCTGCCGGTCGCCCCACGTCGTCGCCGGCCGGCGGGCACGGGGTGATGGACCGGTTCATCGACGGCATCGAGTTGGTGGCGGCGGCCTTCGTCGGCATCGTCGCCGCCGATATCTTCGTCTCGGTGCTGCTGCGCCATTTCTTCTCGATCTCGATTCCCGACGGCTACGATTTCGGCCGGCTGCTGCTCGGCATCCTGATTTTCTGGGGCATCGCCGCCACCAGCTACCGCGGCACCCACATCACCGTCGACCTGGTCTGGGCTTCGGTCGGACGGGCCTGGCAGCGGCGCATCGACATCTTCGCCACCCTGGTCCTGCTGCTGGTGGTCACCGTGCAGACCATCATGCTGTTCGACAAGGTGACGGCCACCCGGGCCCAGAACATCGTCACCTACGACCTGCATCTCCCCACCTGGCCGTTCTTCGCCGTCGCCTGGCTGGGCGACGTCTCCGCCGTGCTGCTGATCGCCGTCAGGACCTTCCGGCTGATCACCAGACCGGACCGCATCAGCTTTTCCGAATCCGAGAAATGAGGCGCCTTCCATGAGCACCGATGCGGTCGCCGTTTCCGGCTTCGTGGCCCTGTTCGGCCTGATTCTGCTGCGCGTGCCGGTCGGCATGGCCATGGGCCTGGTCGGCGTGACCGGTTTCGGCTACCTGGCCGGCATCGGGCCGGCCCTGAAGCTGATCTCGCAGACCTCGATGCGGACGGTGACCGACTACACCTTCGGTGTGATCCCGATGTTCCTGCTGATGGGGGCCTTCGTCTCGGCCTCGGGGATGAGCCGCGACCTGTTCCACACGGCCAATCGCTTCGTCGGCCATCTGCGGGGCGGCCTAGGCTTCGCCACCATCGCCGCCTGTGCCGGCTTCGCCGCGATTTCCGGCTCGTCGGTGGCCACCGCGGCCACCTTCTCGACGGTGGCCTATCCGGAGATGCGCCGTTTCAATTACCCGCAGTCCTTCGCCACCGGGGTGATCGCCGCCGGCGGCACCCTGGGCGCCATGTTCCCGCCATCGACCGTGCTGGTGGTGTACGGCATCATCACCGAGCAGGATATCGGCAAGCTGTTCATCGCCGGGGTCATTCCCGGCCTGCTGGCGGTGGCCATGTACATGGTCACCATCAAGCTGATCGGCCTGGCCAAGCCCGATTTCCTGCCGGCCGGCGAACGCGCCTCGTGGGCCGAACGGGTCGAGGGGCTGCGCAACATCTGGGCGCCGCTGGCGCTGTTCCTGTTCGTCATCGGCGGCCTTTACGGCGGCTTGTTCACCCCGACCGAGGCCGGCGGCGTCGGGGCCGGCGGGGCCTTCGTGCTGGGGCTGTTGCGCGGCAAGCTGTCGCGCCGCGACATCCGCCGCTCGTTGCTGCAGGCGACGCGCACGGCGGCCGCCGTCTTCACCATCCTGATCGGCGCCTTGCTGTTCGGCTATTTCCTGACCATCACCCAGACGCCGCAGAAGATCACCCTTTTCCTCACCGATCTGGGGCTCGACCGCTACGGCGTGTTGGCGGTGATCATGCTGATGTATCTGGTGCTGGGCTGCCTGATGGACGCCATGGCGATGATCATCCTGACCGTGCCGATCGTCTTTCCGGCGATCCGGGCGCTGGGTTTCGATCCCATCTGGTTCGGCGTGATCATCGTCATGACCGTCGAACTCGGGCTGATCCACCCGCCGGTCGGGATGAACGTCTTCGTCATCAAAAGCGTGATCGACGACGTCAAGTTCTCGACCATCTTCCGCGGCGTCATACCGTTCATCATCACCGACCTGCTGCGGCTGGTGCTGCTGATCGCCTTTCCCATCCTGGCCGTCTACCTGCCGTCGCGGATGTGAGGGCAAGCGGATGCGGCTTTCCGAAGCGGCTTCGATCTCGGACCTGGCGGCGATGGCGCGGCGGCGCTTGCCGCGCTTCGTCTTCGACTTTCTCGATGGCGGGGCCGGCGGTGAACGCGGCGTGGCGCGCAACGAAGAGCGGCTGGCGGCGATCCTGCTGA
>CAIOJO010000283.1 GCA_903858635.1 uncultured Telmatospirillum sp.
CCCCGAGACCCCGTCCTTTGCTCCGCCTGCATACGCAGATAATGGATGAACCACTGACCGTCCCCCTGTGTGACACTCACTAAACCTCATAGCCCGAGGTTGTCGCAAGAATCATTGGCACACAGGGCGGGAGGCTCGGAAACTACCTACCGACCAATTCCCTGTGATCCTTACCGGAAGCGCGTGCGCATCGCAGTCATTGCGAAGCCTCGATGATCACCTTGACCGCTCGCGTGTTGGCGGCGTAGCGGACGGTGTTGCAGGCATCGAGGTTCCGACCAGGTTCCTGATTGGTTTGTCTACCAGACCGTTCTCAATTGTACTTGTAGCGTGCTGAGAACATTCAATCGCGCCGGTCGGCACCTAGCGCGCCGAGGCCGGCGCAGGGTGAGTGATTCGTTTTCTGGTTGTACCCCGCCGTCCCGGCCTCGATTCTACAGTTCAATGTCCTACTTCGCAGGCTAATCGACTTGCGACCCTACGATAAGACAGAATTATGTGAATAGATTGTGTGGCTAGACCAAACAATCAGAGCCGAACTCGATCAGATGCGGGTCATGGACCTCGGTGATGAGGGCGTCGACCGTGGCCAGAGAGGTCCTTCAGGGCTAAGGACAGTGTGGGTATGGCTGCTCATGGCCCAACTCCGCCGAAGACCGCGGGTCACGGGTCGGGGCTGCTCCCCATCCGGCGAGGCGAAGGCATAGTTACCGGGCACATCGTCCCACGGGGCGTCGATCGTCATGGGCTCGTAGGAATAACTGACGCCGCTCGCTCCCGCCAAGGTGAGGAAGTCTTTCATCCCATTCTGCCTTGCGCAGTGACTTAGAGTTTTCTCGACATGCGGTTGAATCCGAGGCGCCTACCTCAGTGTCGCCTGTAGCGTGATCTCCCGAACGCTTGCGAGGGCCTTCGACAACGGGCAGTCGCGCTTCGCCCCGGCCGCAATTTCCTGGAATTTGGCGTCGTCGATGCCGGGCACCGTCGCCTGCATGGTCAGCGCGATGCGATCGATGACGAAGCCGTCGCCCTGCTTGGACAGGCGTACGCTGGCCTTGGTGTCGATCTCGGTGGTGGCCAGCCCGGCGTTGTCGCAGGCGAAGGAAAACGCCATGGTGAAACACGCCGCATGCGCCGCGCCCAAGATTTCCTCGGGGTTGGTGCCGTGCCGATCATCCCCGAAGCGGTTCGCAAAGCCATAGGGGTAGGTCGTCAGCGCACCGCTTTCGGTGCTTATCTTGCCCTGGCCACTCTTGCCTTGGCCCTCCCAGTGAACGCTGGCGGTCTTTTCGGTCATCGTGGCTTCCTTCTTGGTATGGGGTGGGTTGGGCTATGCGGCGCAGGCCGCCCGATCCTGCCGGTTCCTGATGACTGGACCTTCGGCGCGTCATTCATCGGTGTCTCCTTAGTCGGGGATGCAAACGGCGTTTCGGCAATCTTCCGAACGAGGATGGTGATCGGTACGGGCGTTCCTGTTTCACGAACGACGGCCTCTTCCACCGACGACACCTTAGAGCCTGACCCGAAACTCCGGCTTGGGCCGGGAAGCGGTTGAGTGGCCCCGTCCGTTGTGATTCGCTTGAGTTGTCTAGACTTGAGCGGGATCACAACATGGGTTGGACGGAGGCCACCCGCCGGCAATATTGCCG
>CAIOJO010000284.1 GCA_903858635.1 uncultured Telmatospirillum sp.
ACCGCCGCAGAACCCCGCGGCGGCCGACAGAAGCACGCCTATCCGTACCCCCCTACGCGCCCGCCGCCGCGATCAAAGAAAATTTTGGACAACGGACTTCGGTGAGAAATGCGGGCTAGGCTTCTTCCTGGACCGCGTTTCGCGGGGCGCCACATTTCGGACAGGGAACACCTTGCAGACGCTTCGACTTCCGGCAGCTCTTGGCGCGGTGATCGGCCGAGACGGCCCCGCAGCCGACGGCTCGAGTGTGCGAGCGGGGATTGCCGCACCACGGACATGTGCTGCGGCACTCGGGACATTCTTCCATTACCCTGCCTTCATCCATTGGGGTTTGCTCCAACTCCCCATGATAAATGGGGACATCATCCGACAAAATCAAAATGTCGAAATTTAGGCAGGATTTGTCCCGTTTATAGATATGCCGCCGCTGCAACCGGCAATTGCGCAAAATCGTCGATCAGCACATCGGCGCCGAGGCCGCGGGGATCGACCCGCGAGTAGCCGAACGATACCGCCACCACGGGAATGCCGGCGGCCTTGGCCGCTGCCACGTCATTGCCGCTGTCGCCCACCATCAGGGCCCGCTGCCCGGTCGCCCCCATGGCTTCGAGGGTGGCCCGGATATGGCCCGGATCCGGCTTCTTGGCAGCCACGCTGTCGCCGCCGACGATGGCGGCGAACAAGGAGCTGAGCCCCAAGGCGTCGAGCAGCTCGACCGACAGCGCCGTCGGCTTGTTGGTGCAGACCCCCAGCCGATGGCCCCGTGCCACCAGCTGCTGCAGCGTCGCCTCGACGCCTGGATAGGGCTTGCTGAGGTCGGCCAAGCCGCCCTCGTAGATATCGAGGAACGTCTTCAGCAGCAAGGCGGGCGCCGCCTCCGGCGGGCCGCCGGTCGCCGCCATGGCATGCGCCACCAGGACCGCGGCCCCGTCACCCACCCAGCCGCGCAGTTCGTCGGCGGTGGCCGGGCGCCGGTCGAGTCCGGCCAGTAGAATATTGGTCGCCCGCAGCAAATCGGGCAGGCTATCGACAAGGGTCCCGTCGAGATCGAACAGGATGGCGGTGGGTGGCAGCGATTGAGTCATGAAGGCGTCCAGTTGGTGGTGACTACCCCTTTCGATATCAGGGGCCGGAATATCTATATCGTGACATTAGGCTGCGAAAGTATACAATATCTGCGCAGTTCGAGGGGTAACGGGGGTCTTAATGGCTAATGACGACAAGAATGCCGGCGAAGGCGATGCCGTCACCGGACGCGAGGCTGCCTACGACATTCAGGTCGAACTCTACGCCGTCCTCGGGCATGCCAATGTGCAGGTCAAGCAGTTGCTCAAGCTGGGCCGCGGCGCCGTGGTCGAATTGGACCGCAAGATCAACGAGCCGATCGACCTCTTCGTCAACAAGAAGCTGGTCGGTCATGGCGAAGTGGTGGTGGTGGAAGATCGTCTGGGCGTCACCGTCACCGATATGCTGAAGCGCCAGGGCGGCTGACAGACGGCAGGATGGGCGAACGGCGGAGCAGACGCCGCGTCTTGCCGTAGCGCTCCCATATAATTGGGCGTCCCCCTCTCCCACCGGGGTTTCGTCCGATGTTCACCCTGCCGCTCTCCGACGACAATCCGACCGAACGACCCGCCGTCATCACCTGGGCGATCATCGCCCTGTGCGGCGTTGTCTTTTTCTGGCAGCTCTCGCTGCCGCCGCAAGGCGACCGCGCGGCGGCACTGTCCTTCGGCATGGTGCCCTCGGTGCTCTTGGGGCGTGCCGAACTGGCCCCCGGACTGGCGCTGGTCCCACCCTGGGCAACGCTTGTTACCTCGATGTTCCTGCATGGTGGTTGGCTGCATATCCTGGGCAATATGTGGTTCCTCTGGATCTTCGGGGACAATGTGGAAGACGCCATGGGCCGCGGCCGGTTCACCGCCTTCTATCTCGTTTGCGGCGCCGCCGCGGCCCTCACCCAGGCCCTCATGGCCCCCGAGTCGCAAATGCCGATGATCGGCGCCTCGGGCGCCATTGCCGGAATCCTCGGCGCCTATGCCCTGCTCCATCCGCGCGCCAATGTCCGCGTATTGTTGGTCATCTTGTTGTTCGTCCGGCTGGTCAATGTGCCGGCTCTGGTCGTCCTCGGCCTGTGGTTCGCCGTTCAACTGGCCAGTGCCGCCTTGGTCCCCGGCGCAGCCGGCGGCGTCGCCTTCTGGGCGCATGTGGGGGGATTCCTGTGCGGATTGCTGCTGTTGCCGCTGTTCAAGCGGCCAGGCATCCCGCTGTTCGGCCTGCCGCGGAGCCAGGCTTTCGCCGTCAGCGGGGCGCGCCTCGGACGCCGCGGGCGCGTACCCACGGTATTACCCCATGACGGCGGCTGAACTCCGACTCGGGGTGGCCATCCCGCTTTAGGGAACCACCGTCGGCAGATTGCGTTCGTTCCGTATATATCCAACCAGGCAAGGGAGACGGAACAATGCCTGCCCCCAGCAGCTCAACGGCAACCATTGCGCAGGCCCTTAGCGGCATCGATTTTCCGGCCAACAGGAAGGATCTGGTCGAACATGCCAAGAAGAACAATGCCGACAACGAGGTCATCCAGGCCTTGAACGGAATGCCCGACGAGAAATATTCCAGCATGGCCGACGTGTTCAAGGGCGTCGGACAGTCCCGCTGAGGACGACCAGCCCCCCAAATGGCAAGGCGGGGGCCGCCGGACCCCCGCCTTGCCCAAGAGCAAGGCGGGGCGAAGCCCGGCCTGACATGGTGGCACTTCCGTCCATCGGAAGGGACCAACCATGAGCTTTCCCGAATTCTTCGATCGCGTTCCACCGATCACCGTCATCGATCCGCTGGGGCGCTTTCTCGGCGCCGGCGACGGCGTGGTCACCCACCATTACGCCGAGGCGGTCAAACTGGCCGGACATTCCTGCCCGACCCTGGCCGGCAGCTGGCTGATGCTGCGGGCCGGATTGGCCCGGTTATGGCCCGGCGGGCTGCCGGTCCGCGGCGACATCCACGTCCATCTACCCAACGAGGCGGACGAGGGAACCACCGGCGTGGTCGCCGCCGTCGCCTCGCTGGTCACCGGGGCCCGCGGCGACGACGGGTTCAAAGGCTTGGCCGGACGGTTCGACCGCCGCGGCCGCTTGCATTTTGGCACCCCCCTCCCCGGCGGGCTCGGCTTGCGCCGCGCCGACAACGGGGCCGGCGTCGCCCTCGGTTTCGAACCCGCCGCCGAGCCCTCGCAACCGGAACTGCGGCGGCTGTTGGGCAAGTGGGTCGACGGGGCGGCCGACGCGGCCGAGGAACGCCAACTGGGCCAGTTGTGGCAGGACAGGGTCCGCCGGATGCTGATCGATCGCGCCGACGATCCGTCGCTGATCCAACTTGCCGATTGGCCCGAACAGGCCCCATCGGAGAAAGGATGCCGCAAACTGGGTTAGCCGCCGACCAAGCGGGAAACCCTGTCCCCGAATCGGCGTTAGAGATCGCGTGAGCCCGACCGAACGGTGATCGCGATGCGGCCTTGTTGCGAATTCAGTGGGGCGGCGGACATGCGGGGCTTCCGGCTTTGCCGGAACGCCGGCACGGAGGCCGGCGCCACTATTTCTGCACAGCCCGCCCGCCCCACCAATCTCCGACCGGGGCAGCCGTGATGAGCGGCCCTCCCCTCAAGGTACGCGAAGCTCTGGCCCCCTGCCGCGCGGCGCTGTGGTCGGTCGGGCTGTTCAGCTTGGCGGAAAGCATGACCATGCTGACCGTGCCGCTGTTCACCTTCCAGGTTTTCGACCGGGTCCTGACCAGCCGCAGCAATGAGACTCTGGTCATGCTGACCCTTGCTGCCATCGGCGCCCTTTGCGTCATGGCCTTGGAGCCGAACTGGTGATGCCGATCACCACAAGCCTGCGGCATGGCCTGAACAAGGAATAGACAAGCAGCGCCGCCCGGCACCACCTGTCTCCAAATCATGTAAATTGTTATACATTTTATTTACACAACAAACTGTTGTGGATGGCGCCCGGTTTCTGTTGCACCGCACAATAAAATCGCTATCCTGAGCTTCCGATCTACGCCATGTGACCTGGGCACCGATGACGGTGCCAGCCGTGTGACACGAGGGGGAAAGATGAGCGTTCGGAATCTAGGCCACCTGTTCCGTCCAAAGTCGGTTGCCGTGATTGGTGCCAGCGAGCGGGAGAACGCGGTCGGCACCGTCGTCATGCGCAATCTGCTGCAGGGTGGCTTCTCCGGCCCGATCATGCCGGTCAATCCGGAACACCAAGCCACTTGCGGCGTACTCACCTATGCGACGGTGGCGGATCTGCCGGTGGTGCCCGACCTCGCCGTGTTGTGCGTGCCGGCCGAGGCCGTCACCGAGGAAATCCGCAAGCTCGGCCACCGCGGCACCGGCGCCGCCATCGTACTTGCGGCCGGCATGGCGACGACCATGGCCGACAACGGCAAGACCCTGCTCGACAACATGCTGGTGGTGTCGCGCCAGTTCGGCATGCGGATTCTCGGCCCCAACTGCGTCGGGCTGATGAACACGGCGCATGGTCTGAACGCCAGCTGGATGCCGCAGGGAGCCACCTCGGGACGGATCGCCTTCGTGTCGCAGTCGGGGGCCTTGTGCACCTCGGTCCTCGATTGGGCGCGACCGAAGGGCATCGGCTTCTCGCATTTCATTTCGCTGGGCGATTCCGCCGATGTGGATTTCGGCGACGTCCTCGACTATCTGGGCTCGGACCCGGCGACCCGCGCCATCCTGCTCTACGTCGAGTCCATCCACCAGCGCCGCAATTTCATGTCGGCAGCCCGCGCCGCGGCGCGCAACAAGCCGGTTCTGGCCATCAAGGCGGGCCGTACGGCGGGCGGCGCCAAAGCCGCCGCGACCCATACCGGGGCGCTGGCCGGCTCGGACGCGGTCTATGACGCGGCGCTGCGCCGCGCCGGCATGCTGCGGGTGTACGACCTGGAAGAGATGTTCACCGCGGTCGAGACCCTGTCGCGCTCGCGGCCACCGCGCGGGACCCGCCTGGGCATCCTGACCAACGGCGGCGGCATCGGCATCATGGCGGTCGACGACCTGATGGAAGGCGGTGGCCGATTGGCCGAACTCACCCCGCAGACCATCGACAAGCTCGACGGGGTGCTGCCCCCCGCCTGGTCCCGCTCGAACCCGGTCGACGTCATGGGCGACGCCCGCGGCGACCGTTACGCCGCCGCCCTCGACATCCTGTTCAAGGCGCCCGAAGTGGATTCGGTGCTGGTCATGCACGCCCCCACCTCGACCTGCTCGGCGGTCGAGATTGCCGAGAAGGTGGCCGCCACCGTCAAGACCAATAAGGGCAGTGTCCTCACCTGCTGGGTCGGTCAGGAACAGGTCGGCCCGGGCCGCCGCATCTTCCGCGAGGCCGGGATTCCCGCCTATGAGACACCACGGGCGGCCGTCCACGCCTTCATGCACCTGGTCAACTACCGGCGCAACCAGGAACTGTTGATGGAGACGCCGGAATCGGCCCTGGCCGATTTCACCCCGGCCACCGCCGCGGTGCGCAGCCTGGTCGACCGGGCGCTCGCCGCCGGCACCGCGACCCTGAGCGATCCCGAGGCCAAGGCCGTACTGGCCGCCTACGGCATCCCGACGGTGGAAACCCATACCGCCGCAACCCCCTCCGAGGCCAGCCGCATCGCCGGCACCCTGGGTGTGCCGGTGGCGCTGAAGATCCTGTCGCCGGACATCTCCCACAAGTCCGATGTCGGCGGGGTGATGCTGAACCTGATGGGCCCGTTCGAGGTCGAGAAGGCGGCCAACCGGATGCAAGAGAACGTCGCCGCGAAATTCCCCGAGGCACGCCTCGAGGGTTTCATGGTGCAGGCCATGGCCAGTCGGCCGGGGGCCCAGGAGTTGATCATCGGGGTCACCACCGATCCGATTTTCGGACCGGTCATCATGTTCGGACAAGGCGGCATCGCGGTCGAGGTGATCAAGGATTCGGCGATCGCCCTGCCGCCGCTCAACATGACCCTGGCCCGCGACCTGATCCATCGCACCCGCGTTTGCTGGAAGCTGCTGGAGGGCTATCGCGGCCGCCCGCCGGCCGACCAGGATGCGATCTGCCAGACCCTGATGAAGGTTTCCCAGCTGATCATCGACATTCCCGAGATCGCCGAATTGGATATCAATCCGCTGTTCGCCGACGCCGAAGGCGTGCTGGCGGCGGACGCCCGCATTCGTCTGGCCAAGCCGGCGTCGGGCACCGAGCGCTTGGCCATCCGCCCCTATCCCAAGGAACTGGAGGAGATTTTCGTCCTCACCGACGGCCGGCGCGTGCTGCTTCGGCCGATCCTGCCGGAGGACGAACCCAACCACCATATCTTCGTCTCCAAGCTGACTCCCGAGGACATCCGTTTCCGCTTCTTCGGCTTGGTCAACGACCTGCCGCATACCGAAATGGCGCGCCTCACCCAGATCGACTACGACCGCGAAATGGCCTTCATCGCCGTACCGGTCGAGCGGCCGCAGGACGAGACCTGGGGCGTGGTCCGGACGATGAGCGACCCCGACAACGAGCGGGCCGAGTTCGCCGTCGTGGTGCGCTCCGACCTCAAGGGCTCCGGCCTGGGACGCGAACTGATGCGGAAGATGATCCGCTATTGCCGGGCGCGCGGTACCGGGCAGATCGTCGGCCAGGTGCTGTCCGACAACACGCGCATGCTGACCTTCGTCGACCAATTGGGCTTCAAGCGCCTGCGCATGGTCGATGGCAACATCGTCGAAGTGGCGCTCGATCTGCGGGCCGCAGCCAAAGCGGCGGAGTAATGGCAAGCAGCGAGGTTATGGTTCACCACGGAGACACGGAGAACACGGAGAACACGGAGATTATTAATTCTCCTCCGTGACCTCCGTATCTCCGTGGTTCAATATCAAACACTTCAGCCCCAGTGGGCTCCTACTCCGCCGCTTCGGTGTGCGGCGGGCCGAACAGGGCCGGGACTTGTGCCGCCGGCAGCGGCCGGCTGAACAGGTAGCCCTGCACCGCATCGCAGCCCTGGCTGCGCAGATAGGCCAGTTGCTCCTCGGTCTCCACCCCTTCCGAGACCACCGTCATGCCGAGGCTGTGCCCCAATGTGATGATGGCTCGCGCGATGGCCGCGTCGTTGCCGTCAGGCTCCCCCAGGGAATGGACGAAGCTCTTGTCGATCTTCAGCTTGGCGACCGGGAAGCGCTTCAGATAGCTGAGCGAGGAATAGCCGGTACCGAAATCGTCGATGGCCAGCTTGATGCCCGCCTCGGCCAACTCGTACAGGGTCCGCACCGCTGCTCCGGCATCCTCCATGATGCCGCTTTCGGTCAGTTCCAGCTCGATCCAACGCGGCTCGATGGCATGGGTGGCGAGCAGGCGGCGCAGGTTTTCCACCAAATCGGGCAGGCGCAGCTGGGCGGCCGACAGGTTGACGGCGACCGGCACCACGGCCAGGCCGGCATCGAGCCAGGCGCGCAGCTGGCGACAGGCCAGATCGAGCACCAGGTCGCCCAAAGGCACGATCAACCCGCTTTCCTCGGCCAAGGGGATGAAGCGGCCGGGCATGATCTGCCCCTGCTCCGGATGGTTCCAGCGGACCAGCGCCTCGAGGCCGATGATGCGACCGGTCAGGATTTCCAGCTGCGGCTGGTAGTGCAGCTCGAACTGGTCGCGCGACAAGGCCCGCCTGAGGTCGCGTTCCAGGCCGACCCGGGCCTGCATCTCTTCGTTCATCGTATTGGAAAAAAAGCGATAGCCGTTGGGGGCCTCGCGGATGGCGCCATACATCGCGGTGTCGGCGTTCTTGATCAACTGGTCCGGGTCGACGGCGTCTTCGGGATAGAGCGCGACGCCGACACTGCCCCCCACTTGGATGTGATGCCCCTCGATCTCGTATGGGTCGGTGACCGCGGCCAGAAGCCGCCGGGCCTGGGCCGCCACCGCCTCGCTGCCGGCCGCCTCGGTCAGGATGACGGCGAATTCGTCGCCGCCGACGCGGGCCAGGGTGTCGGCCGAGCGGGTGCAAATCGCCAGCCGGTCGACGATGGCCCGCAGCAGTCGGTCGCCCAGTTCATGGCCCATGGTGTCGTTGACCCGGTTGAAATGATCGAGGTCGAGGAACAGGACGGCCAACGGCTGTTCCGTCGCTTCGCCCCGGGCGATCGCCTGGATCAGCTTCTGGCGAAACAGGCCGCGGTTCGGCAATCCGGTCAAGGCATCGTAACTGGACAAATACCGAACCTGCGCCTCGGCCTTCTTGCGTTCGGTGATGTCCTCATGCACGGCGACGAAGTGATTGATTCGCCCGCCGCGATCGCGCATCGGGGTGATGGTCTGTTCGACGGTGTAGAGCGAACCATCCTTCCTGCGCTCGATCAGTTCGCCCCGCCACACGCGGCCGGCCTGGATGGTGGTCCACAGCTCGTGATAGAACGAGTCGGTTTGTTCGCCCGAACGCAACAAGCGCAGCGTCTCGCCCGCGGCCTCGTCGAGGCTATAGCCGGACAAGCGGGTGAAGGCGTCGTTGACCCAGGCGATGCGGCCGACGGCGTCGGTGATCACGATGGCGTTGGCCGCCGCCCCCATCGCCGCCCCTTGCAGCCGCAGGCGGCTCTGGTCGTTCATCACCTGCAAAGCGATGCCGATGCGGGCGGTCAAGGCCTGCAGGCGCATGCGGTCGGCCTGGTCAATCGGCCGGTCGCCCCCCACGGTCAAGGCGCCGAGCACCGCCTGCCCGGCCCGTACCGGCACTGCCAGACATTGCCGGATCCCCTGTTCGGCGAGCGGCGACGGCACCGCATCGGGGTCGGCCGGGTCAGTCCACTGCGCCTGACCGTAACGGATGGCCTGACCGGCCGGACTTGCGTTGGCCGGCCCCTCGTCCCAGCGCATCTCGAGGCCGCGCAGATAGCCTTCGAGAACCGGCGGCCCAGCGAAACCTTGGATCGAGACCTTGCCGTCAACCTCCCTGCCAGCCATCCAGGCCAGCCGGAAGTCGAACAGATCGATCAGGGCGCGGCACAGGAAATTCATCAAGCTATCGACGCCCTCGCCCTGCAGGACGCGCTGATTGACCTCCTGGACCAGCTCGTCGACGGTCGCCGCCCAGCGCCGGCCGCTGACGTCACGCAGCACACCGACGCACAGCCAGCGTCCTCCCGCCTCGACCCGACTGAGGGACAGCTCGAGGGTCAGCCTGGTCCCGTCGGCTCGCGTGGTCCGGTACTCCCGTGGACCGTGCTGCTCGTTGGGATCTTCCAGCAGCGCCGCCAAGAGGCCGCCTTGGCGTTCGGGCAGGCTGGGATCGGGCAGCAGCACCGAAGCCGGTCGCCCCAGCACCTCGCCGGCCGGCCGGCCAAAGATTTGCTCGGCGGCATGGTTGAAGGCCTGCACTCGCCCCGCCTCGTCGACGGTTACCACGCCGTCGGCCAGGTTGTTCAGCACCGCCGCCAATTGCGACGCGTCGGCTTCGGCCCGCTCGACGCTGGCCGCCACCGCAGCCCGTGCCTGATCGGCAAATCGTCGCTGGGTCCGTTCGGCAACCAAGATGATCGCCACCGCCAAGGCAATCGCCAGGACCTGGGCCAGGGCAAAACCGACCGGCAGCAGCCAGGCCCGCTGCGACAGCCAGTAATAGTCGAATTTGTGCAGCCCCCACAGCAGCATCAGGGCCGCTACATAGCCGTAGCCCCCGCCGGGGACCTTCCAGGCCTGGCGCAGGAACAGCAGACCGGCCCAGATCATCACCGCGCCGGCCAGAACATAGGACGGCAGGTCGCGCAACGCCGGCCGATCGACCAAGGCCAGCGCCGCCAGGCAATAGACCATCAGCACCGCCCAGCCGAGGATGAACGGCCGCGACGCGACCTTCTTGCCGCTGAAGGCGAAGCTGCCGGCCAGCAACAGCATGCTGAAGGCGCCATGTGCCGCTTCGCTGATCAGGAAGGTCAGCCCGGCCCCGGGCGGCAATACCAGCAGCGCCGCATAGTGAGCCGCGGCGCACAGAAAGGCGAAGCCGAACTGGGCCATGCCGCCCGGGGCAGACGGCCCACGCGCCAGCAGGAAAATGGCCCCCACCAGCACGATGGAGCCGAGCCCCGCACCAAAGACGGCGCCGGACAGCGAAAACGCCACGGAAGGTATCATGGACGTGTCCTGTCCCTTGTGCCTCGTCGCATTTTATCCCGCAATCCGCCCGGCTGAAATAGCCCGGCGCCGCAAAGCGCAATGCGAACAATTAACCACAAAAATAGCAATTTCCAGAAGGCAGTCGTTCATATTGCTAGGCTCTCGGTTATGTTCCACAATAGCGTAGCGTTTGTACGCCTTCGACCGATCGGAAAACGAGGCACGCCCGGCAATGTCGCTTCCAACCCTACTTGGCTTTCTGCTTGGCATCGGGTTATTCCTCGGCTCGATCGTATTAAGCACCGATAACTATCTGCTGTTTTTCCATACCACCGGCTTCATCATGGTGGTCGGCGGCACGACGGCGGCGACCTTCGTCGCCTTCGAACCCCGCTACGTCATGCAGGCCATGCGGATCATGCTGTCGATCTTCCTGCAGCAGAAGGTCGGCCGCGCCATTCTGACCAACGAAGTCGGGCGGATGATCCGCTGGGGCTACATGGTGCAGAAGGGCGGCCTGCCGGCGCTGGAAGCCGACGCCAAGAAACTGCGCGAGCAGGACCGCTTCCTGGCCTTCGGCATCGACTTGGTGATTTCCGGCTATACCGGGCAGGAAGTGCGCGAGATCCTGGCCAATACGGTCGAAACCGGATTTCATCGCGCCACCGTCCCGGCGGAGATCCTGCGCAGCATGGCCAACAACGCGCCGGCCTTCGGCATGATCGCCACACTGGTCGGCCTGGTCATCATGCTCGACAAGATGGGCTCCGATCCGTCGAAAATCGGCCCCGGCATGGCGGTCGGGCTGATGGGGACGCTCTACGGCGTCACCTTCGCCCGCATCATCCTGATGCCGACCGCCAGCAAGATCCAGCAGCGCGAAGAGATCGTCCGCTTCCGCCAATTCCTCTGCGCCGAAGGCCTCGCCCTGCTGGCCGAGCGGCGCAGCCCGCGCTACATCCAGGATAAGATGAACAGTTTCCTCGATCCCGCGCTGCATTTCGACATCGACCGGATGCTGCGCAACAAGGGGGCGTGACGGCCATGGCCATTCCTCCCGTCAAGAAGCCGGTCGAAAGCGAAGACTGGCTGATGTCCTACGCGGACATGATCACCCTGCTCATGTCCTTCTGCGTGCTGATCATCTCGATGTCGCATATCGACCCGGTCAAATACGAGCAGGTGCAAGGCGGCATGGCCAAGGACATTGGCAAGCGCGATACGGCGCAGCCGCTGCAGCAGCTCAAGACCGAGATGGGCCAAGTGCTGAAGGGCCTGAAGCTCGACGAGAACCAGGTCAGCATCGGCTCGGACCAGCACGGCCTCGTCCTCGACTTCGATGCCGGCACCTTCTTCGATCCCGCCTCGGCCCGGATCAAGGAGGATATGGGTCCGGCCCTCGCCCAGATGGCGCAAACGCTGAATTCGCCGAAATATTCGGCCTTCCAGGTCGAGGTCCAGGGCCACACCGACGACGTCCCGGTCGCCACGCCGGCTTTTCCTTCCAATTGGGAGCTGTCGGCGGCACGCGCCACCACGGTGGTCCGCCTGTTCATCCAGGACGGCATCACCCCGACCCGACTCGCCGCCGAGGGATTCGCCGATACTCGACCAAAAGTTTCAAACCGCGACGTCAACGGCAACCCGCTGCCGATCAACCAGTCGATCAACCGGCGCGTTTCCGTGCACATCTACCCGCGCTGAGGGAAACGGCGGGAGACAGATGCATCGGCGCATGGGCGACCCTTGACAATGACTTCGCCATGCGCCAGCGTGGGGGCCGGCGGGCTATAACGGAAGACATGTCCAGATGACCAAAGCGAAGACCGTGGCGTCGGTTTCCTTCCTCGACAACCAAAGCATCAGCATGGACGTCGAAGCGGTGCAGGGCATTGCCCTCGGGGCGCCGATGGAGATCGGCGAGGGCCAATGGTTCTGCGAGTTGATCGTCCGTTCGGCCAACGGAACCTTGGCCGTCCAGATGCTGGCCGAATCGCCGGACCGCTTCGTCATCGAAGCCCCGCCGGCCATCAGGGACGAAGAATAGGCCGGCGCGGCCACCGTGCGAAGGCGGCAGCGCCCATTGGCCCCGGATCAGTAATACCAAGTAGCGCCGCCAGCGAGCCACCTCTCGGCTGCTATACATTCTCCAGTTGCCATCTCCTCCCCACAAGGCCGCGCCATTCCGACAGGCTCCCGGCTCGGCCTTTGTGACCATTCCGTGACTGAACAGGTAAATGCATTTGCTTGTCGCGGGGCTTTGCATGACGCTATAGTCCATCGGCTAGCGGATTTTTTTTGGCACTGCCTGCTTAGCACTTAGCGGATACTCTCATGGAATTCTGGACAGTCACCCTGATCAGCCTGGCCGCCGGCATCGTCATCGTCATCGGCGGTGCGCTGGTCTGGTACATGGGTTCGCTGGTCAAGAGCGCCTATCAACTGAAGATCGACATGCAGGCCGATATGGAGGCGGGTCGCAAACGAATCGAAGACGATGTGGAAAAGAAGATGCGTTTGATCAAGCGCGACATCGTGGATGAAGTGGAAAAGATAAAGACGGCGTTGCAGACCGATGCCCAGCGCCGCATGAATGAAATCGCCGACACTCTCGGTAAACGCCTGACCGAAGTGATCGAGGAATGGCGGGTCCAGCATGACGAGACGGCAAGGCTGCTGGAAGGCCTTCGCCATGACATCACGGTACTGGATCAACGGCAGCGCAACCTGCGCCGCGAACAGAAACCGGTGGCGGGCGAACAGCCCCCCGCCGCGGGCGTCGCCGAAGCGGAGCCGACGCCGACCGCCCCGCCGACCGCTTCCAACCGGCCGGACCCCGCCGCTGCGGCGGGGTCATTCGCCGCCCCTGCCGAACCGCCCTCCCCCGCTGTTGCCGAAGCCGGCATGTGAAGGCGCCGAAAGGCGCACGGCTTGCTGCATCATTGCTGGAAATTAAATACACATGCAATTTGGGGAATTCTCTACCTCGTTCGATGAAGTGCTGCGCCTAAGATAAAGGTATAATGTCCTTTATAAGCATTCGCAAACAGCGGTATTCGAATGATGGGCCGACCACCTCAAGAGTTGTTCGACAATGGCCTCGCGCTCATTTGCGCAAAAGATGCCAATAACCACTATCATTATGCGAATTCTCGTTTTATCGAGACTTTTGGCTCTCCCGATGGCGTCACGGATGCCGATCTGTTTCCCGCCGCGGTCGCCGGGCGGTTGCGGCAGCACGACGCGCAGGTCATCGCGTCGGGGAAGGCACGGCTCGATGAAGAACATATTCCCATCGATGACGAAGATCGCGTGTATCTGTTCAACCGTTTTCCGATCGCCGCCAGCGACGATGGCCCGGTGCTGGGGATCGTCGCCTTCGAAGTGACCCAGCGGGCCCGGGCCGAGGAAAACCTGCTATCCTCGCGGGCCTTGTTCGAGGGCATCCTCGACATTGCCGCCGACGCCATCGTTTCGATCGATGAGCAGCAGCGGATCGCCCTGTTCAACCAGGGGGCCGAGCGCATCTTCGGCTACCGGGCGTGCGAAGTGCTGGGCCAGCCGCTGACCTTGCTGCTGCCGCCGTCGATGCGGCCGATGCATCAGCGGCATGTGGAGCAGTTCGAGCGCAGCGGCGGCGCCGCGCGCCAAATGGGCGAACGCGGCGGCATCTTGGGCCGGCGCAAGGACGGCACGGTCTTTCCCGCCGAGGCGTCCATCTCGCGGATCGAACGCGATGGCCGGGCAACCTACACGGCGATCCTGCGCGACGTGTCGGTGCAGCAGGAAGCGGAACGGTCGATCCAGGCCTTGAACATCGACCTGAAACAACGCGCCGCCCAACTGGAAAGCGCCAATCGCGAATTGGAGGCCTTTTCCTATTCGGTGTCGCACGACCTGCGCGCCCCGCTGCGCAGCATCGATGGCTTCAGCCAGGTGTTGATCGAAGACTTCTTCGAAAGCCTGCCGGAGGAGGCCCGGGACAGCCTGCGGCGCATCCGCGGGGCCAGCCAGCGCATGTCGCAGTTGATCGACGACATGCTCACCCTGTCGCGCCTGACACGGGGCAATGTGACGCGCCGCGACATCGATCTCTCGGCCATGGCATCGGCCATCGCCGGAGAACTGCAGGCCGACCAACCGGACCGCGCCGTCACCTTCCAGATGGCCGAATCGGTCCGGGCCATGGCCGATCCGCATCTGCTGGATGCGGTCCTGACCAATCTTCTGGCCAATGCCTGGAAATTCACCAGCCGCCACGAAACCGCCCGCATCGAATTCGGCAGCGCGATCGATGCCAAGGGCCGAACCGTCTATTTCGTGCGGGACGACGGCGCCGGCTTCGATATGGCCTATGCCGACAAGCTGTTCGGAGCGTTCCAACGCCTGCATGCCCGCGACGACTATTCGGGCACCGGCGTCGGTCTGGCCACGGTTCAACGCATCGTCCACAAGCATGGCGGCGAAGTCTGGGCCGAGAGCGCCGTCGAGCAGGGGGCAACCTTTTACTTCACCCTGGAATGAGGAACCGCGAGGCATGACGATGCGCCCCATTCTTCTTGTTGAAGACAACCCGGACGACGAAAAGCTGACGCTTCGCGCCCTGGCCAAGAACAACATCCAAAATGAAGTCATCACCGCTCGAGACGGCGTGGAAGCGCTGGCCTATCTGTTCGGCGACGGGAACCAGCCCGCCCCGGCTATGGTGTTGCTCGACATCAAACTGCCGAAGGTGAATGGAATCGAAGTATTGCGGAAAATACGCCAATCCGACAAAACAAAATTTGTGCCCGTGGTTATACTGACCTCGTCCAAAGAAGACCAAGACCTTATAGCCGGCTATGAATTGGGGGCAAACAGCTACATTCGTAAGCCTGTCGACTTCGTACAGTTCACCGAGGCGGTTCGTCAGCTTGGCCTTTACTGGCTGATCCTGAACGAGCCCCCACGCTGAGAGCTTGATGTCAAATGCGTTGAACATCCTCATCGTCGATGACAACGACGATGACGCCGCCCTTATCGCGCTCCGGTTTCGCGCCGCCGGCTATCAGATTACCGCGACGCGGGTCGAAACGGCCGATGACATGACCGCCCGCCTGCGGGCGGGCCCGGTCGATGTGATCATCGCCGATGTGACCATGCCCCGCTTCAGCGCCGCCGAGGCACTGAAGCTGTACTGGGAGTCGGGCTGCGATTGTCCCTTCGTGGTGGTATCCGGCACCATCAGCGAAGACACCGCGGTGCCGCTGCTGAAGGCCGGGGCCCACGACTTCGTGGTCAAGACCAACCTGGCCCGCCTGGTTCCGGCCACCGAGCGGGAACTGCGCGAGGCGGCGGGTCGACGAGCCCGCCGCCAGGCGGAAGACGACTTGCGAGTCAGCGAAGAGCGCTATGCCCTGGCGGCGCGGGGGGCCAATGACGGCCTGTGGGACTGGGACCTGGGGACCAACCGCATCTATTTCTCGCCGCGCTGGAAGGACATGCTCGGCCTTCCCGAGGCCGAATCCTGCACCGCGCCGGACACCTGGTTCCGGGCTGTCCATCCGGACGATACGGAGATCCTGCGACAGCAACTGGATGACCATCTGGCCGGCCAAACGGCGCATTTTTCCGCCGAATACCGCATGCGTCATCAAGATGGGCGATGGCGCTGGATGTCGGCCCGCGGCTTGGGGGTGATCGACGAGCAAGGCATACCCTGCCGAATCGCCGGATCGCAAAGGGACATCACGGCGCAAAAGGAAACGGAACAGTGCCTGCGCCGCGCCAAGACCGAACTCGAGGAAGCGGTGGCGGCCAAGTCCCGCTTCCTGGCGGCGGCCAGCCATGACCTGAGGCAACCGTTGCAGGCGATGTTCTGCTTCGCCGCGGTGCTCGAAGGTCAGGTCGTTCCGGCCGGACAGGCGACCGTCCGCGATCTGGGCATTTCCCTGACCAGCCTGAAAAGCTTGCTCGATGCGCTCCTCGATGTGTCGCGCCTCGATGCCGGCGTGGTCAGCCCGCAGCAGAGCTGCTTCCCTGTTAACGCGGTGCTTCGCCAGATGGCGGTTGAAATGGGCGCGCCGGCGGAAGCCAAGGGCTTGACCCTGCGCATTGTCGAATCGGCGGCCTGCATCCGCACCGATCCCGTCCTGTTGGCCCGCATTCTGCGCAACCTGATCGAGAACGCAATTCGTTATACCGAACGGGGTGGCATCCTGGTGGGGTGCCGACGACGCAACGGGGCGCTGATGATCGCCGTCCACGACACCGGGCCGGGAATCCCCCAGGATGCGCAGGCGCGGATCTTCGAGGAGTTCTTTCAGATCGGCAATGCCGAGCGGGACCGGATGAAGGGGCTGGGATTGGGCCTGGCCATCGTCAGCCGCCTGAGCCGCCTGCTGGACCACCCGATTACGCTGCATTCGGGTCCCGGCCGCGGGTCGTCCTTCGCGGTGACGGTTCCCCTGGTGCGCGAGCGCTCCGCCGACAGCCCCCCAGCCGTCTTCTGCCAGCCGGTCATGCACCCCGCCAACGGGACCGTCCTGGTCATCGAGGACGAGACGATGGTGGCCAGCGCCTTGGCCAGCCTGCTGGAAGCCTGGGGATTCGAACCGATCCTCGCCGCCTCCCTGGACGAGGCCAACACCCTGCTGAGCGTCGCGCCGCAGGTGGTGGTGGCCGATTACCGGTTGCGCGACGGCTATACCGGGCTCGACGCGGTGACCGCATTGCGACGGCGTTTCGCCCGCGTCATCCCCTGCATCGTGGTCACCGGCGACACCGCGGCGGAGCGCCTGCGCGAGATCTCCGACAGCGGCGCCTTGCTGTTGCATAAGCCGGTCACGCCGACCGACCTGCGACGGGCCCTGCATACGATGCTGGCCGGTCCGCCCGGCGAGGCGGAAACATCGCTGCCGGCGCGGCGGCCCTTGCAACGGCCTTGAAGCTTCAGTGGGGTATAAGTTCTTCACATCCATGGGCTACGTCGACTCGCGCTGCATCAACAAGACCAGCGATCGGGCTTGCAGCGGATAGACCGCGGCCGGCCCCCATAGGCTCGGCGTGCTCGGATCGGCAGTATCGACCAGCCGCTCCCATCCCGCCTGCATGGGGGGCAAGACGAACGGGACCGCCTCATGATGGGCATTCATCAATAGCAGGAAGCAGCGGTCCGGCTCCGCTGCGCCGAAGTCGGCGAACCGCTCCCCCTCGCGCGATGTGCAACGGCCGTCGAGCAGCAGGCCGAGTGTGCGCGCTTCGCCGAAGGCCCAATCCTCGGTGGTTTGCTCCCTGCCGGCCGGGTTCATCCAAAGGATGTCGGGGGGCCGCTCTCCGTCGCGCCCACGGCAGAAATCGGGGCAGCGCAGGGCCGGATGGTCGTGACGGATGGCGAGTAGCATCCGCGTGAAGGCCAGCAAGGCATGATCGGGGGCCTCCCAATTGATCCACGAGATCTCATTGTCCTGGCAATACACGTTGTTGTTGCCGCCTTGCGAATTGCCGATCTCGTCGCCGGCCAGCAGCATCGGAACTCCCTGGCTGAAGATCAGCGTGGCCAGCAGGTTGCGCTTCTGACGAGCCCGCAAGGCGATAATGGCGGGATCGTCGGTCGGCCCCTCGCTACCGCAGTTCCACGAATCGTTCTCGTTCACCCCGTCGCGATTGTCTTCCAGATTGGCCTCGTTGTGCTTGTCGTTGAACGACACCAGATCGGCCAGGGTGAAGCCGTCATGGGCGGTGACGAAGTTGATGCTGGCCCAGGGACGCCGGCCACGATGATTGAACAGGTCGGATGAACCGGTGAGCCGTGCGGCCAGGTCCGGCACCTGCCCGGCATCGCCCTTCCAGAAACGGCGCACGGTGTCGCGAAACTTGCCGTTCCACTCGGACCAGCCGGGCGGGTAGCCCCCCACCTGATAGCCGCCGTGGCCGAGATCCCAGGGCTCGGCGATCAGCTTTACGGTCGACAGCACGGGATCCTGGCGAATGGCGTCGAAAAAGGCCGCCCCCGGATCGTAGGAAAACTCCTCGCGCCCCAGCGAGGAGGTCAGATCGAAGCGAAATCCGTCGACCTGCATCTCCAAGACCCAGTAGCGCAGCGAATCGAGCACCAATTGGAGGACGCGCGGATGGCTGACGTCGAAGGTGTTGCCGCAACCGGTGGAGTCCCAATAGTAGCGCGGATCCTCGGGCACCAGCTTGTAATAGGAGGCGTTGTCGATGCCCCTGAACGACAAGGTCGGACCGAGATGGTTGCCTTCGGCGGTGTGGTTGTAGACGACGTCGAGGATCACCTCGATCCCGGCGTCATGCAGGCGACGCACCGTCGCCTTGAATTCGCCGAGGCGTCCGGTGGCCAGGTAGCGCGGCTCGACGGCGAAGAAGCCGATGGAATTGTAGCCCCAATAATTGTGCAGGCCCTTTTCCAATAGCCCCCGATCATCGACGAAGGCATGCACCGGCATCAGTTCGACGGCGGTGATGCCAAGTCGCTTCAGGTAACGGATCACCGGCGGCCAGGACAGACCGGCGAAGGTACCGCGCAATCCGAGCGGCAGTTCCGGGTGCAAGCGGGTAAAGCCGCGCAGATGCAGCTCGTAAAGGATGGTTTCGTGCCAGGAATGGTTGGGCCGCCTGCCATCGCCCCAGGTGAATGCGGTGTCGACCACCTGACATTTCGGCATGCCTCGCGCATTGTCGCGGCGGTCGAAAGACAGATCCTGGCGCGGATGGCCGATGCGATAGGCGAAATGCGCATCGGACCAGTGAATGGCGCCGGCCAGCAGCTTGGCATAGGGGTCGAGCAGCAGCTTGTTCGGATTGAAGCGGTGCCCGGCGCGCGGCTCCCAGGGGCCGTGGACGCGATAGCCGTAGAGCTGGCCCGGCAGGATGTCCGGCAGGTATCCGTGCCATACCTCGTCGGTATATTCGGGCAGGTTGACCCGTTCCAGCTCGCGCCGCCCCTGGGCATCGAACAGGCAGAGTTCGACGCGGGTGGCATGAGCCGAGAACAGGGCGAAATTGACTCCGGCACCGTCCCAGGTGGCGCCCAGGGGATGGGGCGCACCGGGCCAGACGCGAGGCAACACGACAGGACCTCCCGGGACGAGTTTGCGGGGCCGCAGGCGCTCCCCGACAAAGATTGGGCCGGACACGCCTGGCCGCCATCAACCCCAACGGGGGAAGGCTGGTCGCATCGGAATAGGTGAATTGCCCCCTCGCCCGCTTGCGGGAGAGGGGGCCGAGCGGAGCGAGGCGGGTGAGGGTGGCTCCGGGGCTGTGCCGCCCTTCGCCCTCACCCTCCCAGCCTGACGGCTGGGCCCCTCCCTCTCCCGCATTGCGGGCGAGGGGATCTCGGTAGAGTTTCCCTCAATCCGCCATTTCGGGCTCTTTGCTCGGGCTGCGCCCACCTTCGAGGAAATCGAAGGTGAGTGCTCCATCCTTGACGTCGACCTTGACGACGCCGCCCTTGGCCAGGCGTCCGAACAGCAGTTCCTCGGCCAGCGGCTTCTTGATGTATTCCTGGATCACCCGGGACAGCGGACGGGCGCCATACAGCTTGTCGTAGCCCTTCTCGGCCAGCCACACGCGCGCCCCGTCGGACAGTTCGATCGACACGTCGCGGTCGCCCAATTGGGTCTCGAGCTGGATGACGAATTTGTCGACCACCCGCGACACCACCTCGGGGGCCAAAGCGGCGAAGGCGATGGTGGCGTCGAGGCGGTTGCGGAACTCCGGCGTGAACAGGCGCTGGATGGCCTCTTTGTCGTCGCCTTCCCGGCTCTCGCGGCCGAAGCCGATGGCGTTGCGCGCCATGTCGGAAGCTCCGGCATTGGTCGTCATGATCAGGATGACGTTGCGGAAGTCGATGGTCTTGCCGTTGTGGTCGGTCAGCTTGCCGTGGTCCATGACCTGCAGAAGGATGTTGAACAGGTCCGGATGGGCCTTCTCGATTTCATCCAGCAGCAACACGGAATGGGGGTGCTGGTCGATCGAATCGGTCAGCAGGCCGCCCTGGTCGAAGCCGACATAGCCCGGCGGGGCGCCGATCAGCCGCGAGACCGAGTGGCGTTCCATGTATTCCGACATGTCGAAACGGATCAGCTCGATGCCGAGAATGCTGGCCAACTGGCGCGCCACCTCGGTCTTGCCGACACCGGTCGGCCCCGAAAAGAGATAGCAGCCGATCGGCTTTTCCGGCTCGCGCAGACCGGCGCGGGCCAGCTTGATGGCGGAGGCCAGCGCCTCGATCGCCTTGTCCTGGCCGAACACCATGGTCTTGAGGTCGCGTTCCAGCGCCCGCAGGGTCTCCATGTCGTTGGTGGACACGCTCTTCGGGGGGATGCGGGCGATCTTGGCGACGATCTCCTCGACGTCACGCACGGTGACCGTCTTGCGGCGCTTCGACTCGGGCAGCAGCATGCGCGCCGCACCGACCTCGTCGATGACGTCGATCGCCTTGTCGGGAAGCTTGCGGTCGCCAATGTAACGCGCCGCCAACTCGACCGCCGCGCGGATGGCGTCGTTGGTGTAGCGAACCCGGTGATGGGCCTCGTAGTAAGGCTTGAGGCCGTGCAGGATCTTCACCGTGTCCTCGACCGACGGCTCATTGACGTCGATTTTCTGGAAGCGGCGAACCAGGGCCCGGTCCTTCTCGAAGTGGTTGCGGTATTCCTTGTAGGTCGTCGAGCCGATGCAGCGCAGCGTTCCCGAGGCCAAGGCGGGTTTCAACAGGTTCGACGCATCCATCGAGCCGCCCGAGGTGGCGCCGGCGCCGATCACCGTATGGATCTCGTCGATGAACAAGATGGCGCCCTCGAGCGCATCGAGCTCGGAAACCACCGCCTTCAGCCGTTCTTCGAAGTCGCCGCGATAGCGGGTGCCGGCCAGCAGGGCGCCCATGTCGAGCGAGAAGATGGTGGCGTTCTTCAGCACGTCGGGGACTTCGCCCTTGACGATGCGCCGCGCCAGACCTTCGGCGATGGCCGTCTTGCCGACCCCGGGATCGCCCACATAAAGCGGATTGTTTTTCGAGCGCCGGCACAGAATCTGGATGGTCCGCTCGATCTCCGGCTCGCGGCCAATCAACGGGTCAATCTTGCCCTGCGCCGCTTTGCGGTTCAGGTTGACGCAGTAGGCGTTCAACGCCTCCTGTCCCTTCTTCACCATGGTATCGGCCTTGGCATCCTCGTCGGCCCCATGCACCGGGCGTGACTGGCCGCGCCCCGGTGCCTTGGCGATGCCGTGAGAGATATAGTTCACCGCGTCGAGCCGCGTCATATCCTGCAACTGCAAGAAATACACGGCATGACTTTCGCGCTCGGAAAACAGCGCCACCACCACATTCGCGCCGGTCACTTCCTCGCGACCCGAGGACTGGACGTGAATTGCGGCGCGCTGGACCACCCGTTGGAAACCGGCAGTGGGCTTGGGATCGCCCAACCGTGTGGTGACCAGGTCAGCCAGGGCGCTATCGATGAAGTCGGTAAGGTCCCGGCGCAGTCGGTCGAGATCGACGTTGCAGGCTCGCAGAACGGAAACTGCATCCTGATCGTCGGTCAGGGACAACAGCAGATGTTCGAGAGTCGCGTATTCGTGACGACGCTCAGATGCCAACGCCAGAGCGCGATGGAGGCTCTGCTCGAGGTTCCGCGACAGCATCGGCTCTATTCCTTCTCAATGGTACACTGCAGCGGATGCTGGTTCTGCCGGGCCAAATCCATGACCTGCGTCACCTTGGTCTCCGCCACCTCATATGTGTACACGCCACAGACACCGACGCCCCGCTGATGGACATGCAGCATGATGCGGGTCGCTTCTTCACGATTCTTGCCGAAGAAGCGTTCGAGCACATGGACCACAAACTCCATCGGCGTGTAGTCGTCATTGAGCATCAGCACCTTGTACATGGCCGGCCGTTTCGTCTTTGGCCGCGTCTTGATGACCACCCCGGTCTGCGGGGGATCGTCATTCGTCCTGTCGTTGTCGCTGCCGCTCATGCGTACTATTTGGGCCACCGCTGTCGCTGTCGGAACACCCCTATAATATTGGTCTGGCACGGCCGGGGAAAAGCCCCCTCTTCGCCAGAGAGCCATCTGCCACGTTCCTTTCTGAAAAATGGTCACTCGGGTAGGGTGCATCCGAGACGCCCTATGCCACCACAAAACAATTGGGCCCGGTGGAGGTGCCTCCACCGGGCCCAGCCCTATCCTACCCGGCATCACTGTCGAGTGGACATATCTTTTGCGCCGTCCTCGTTCGTCAGGCGGCGGTTTTGGTCAGCTTCTCGACGACGGCGCCGACCCGCTTGCTGATCGGGACGAGCGCTTCCTCGGCCAGCTTGGCCGACAGCTGGCCGAGACGGTTGCTCTCGACAACCAGCTTGTCGAAGTTGGCCTTGGCCAGGGCGGAGGAGAGGTCCACGACCTCCTTGAAAGTCTTGGCGCCGATGAAGGCCTTG